>JBAUJE010000239.1:0-113600 GCA_049683475.1 Coleofasciculaceae cyanobacterium
CAAGGGCAACTGCAATAATTTTGTCAATCATGGAGGTGGTAGTTGGAGCAAAACTCCGCAAAAAAGATTTCAGTTGTGACCACCAAAGTTCAATGGGATTAAAATCTGGAGAATATGGGGATAGATACAGCGGGAACCGCTGTAACTAGCAACACACCCTGCCTGACCCTTTCTATTTTGGATTGCCGATCCCACAGCAGACGCAGCGATCGCGAGTATTGAGGATTATAAATTACCAAGGAGGGTAAAATCCCAAATTTAAAATCATTACTCATTCAGCAACGCCAAGATATTAGTAGACTTACTGAATAAAACAGAAAGTTCTTTCTGCCAAAGTAGCGTCTAAAACAAAGGGATTTTCATTACCTTGAGGAGATGTAGCGATCGCATGGGAGCGAGCAATTTCGACTGCATCTACTGGGTCTTGAGCATTCCATTGACACAATGTATCTTGTTGCTCCTCAAAAAAGTCTTTATCTGCTAAATCACTATGAATTGTGCGGAAATAGAACATAGCACGAGCAATTTCACCTTCTTTGTCTTCCCTTGGTTCAAACTCTCCTGAGGTCAATTCACTATACTCATCAATAAACTGAGTTGGTAAAATTGGTCTATCCTCAGTCAAGCGGAACCATCTAACAGTTTGGTCATCGGGAATTTCTGCAAAGGGTAAATTGCCCCGTATACCATTAACCTCCATGCGTGCTGGGTAAATATTATGCAGGTCACTTTTGACAGAACGAGCACCTCGACTTTGAGGCCAAACATGTTCAGCATTGATTCCCTTACTAAAAGCATCAGTTCTGGGAACAGCATCGGGGTTTAAACTAATTGGGTAACCTGTATAAACTCCCTTCAGGACATTATCAACACTATCAATGTTGCCGTAGAGTAAATCCCTAGCATCAGCGTAGCTCATTAAACTTTTGGGAGCATAGGTTTGAGCCAATTTATTAAGTAAAGTTCTACCCGTTTCTCCAGGAAATATTACAGATGTGTCTTGAGGAGGCAAATCTGGTTTGGGAGTGGTAACTTTACTAAGTTTAAAGAGTCCCACTATTGGATCATGGTCGCTAGCGGGTTTAGGTAAACCAGCATTAATATGCACAATATCAATTTCCGGGTCAGCAGTATTTGCTAAATGCTTACTAACCAGAATGTGATCAAGTACTTGAAAATTACCTTGATAATTGTAAGTGTAGCGATCGCTCAATGGTATCTCGTCTATTAAGTTCTCAAGTTCCTTACCTTTTAATACTTGCAAAGGTGTGGAAAATTCAAAGTCATTGATGTCACCTAGCACAATGACATTAGCATTAGCATCAGCACTCAGTATTTCTTTAACAAACTGGTTCACAACCTTAGCTTGCTTAGTCCGCTTAACTTCAGACTTCAATTCTGGTGGTTGGGTAGAACCAAATAAAGGGTTATCACCACCTTTCGAGTTAAAGTGATTGGCAATGATAAATACCTTCTGACCATTAAAGAGGAACTCAGCAACTAAAGGTTTGCGGCTTCTGGTAAAGGCCGAGTTAGTGGGGTCAATGCGACCCGGATTAACGGAAAGCTCAACTTTAGCAGTATCTTTTTTAACTGCTTTGACTGCTTCGGTGGCGTTACCTTTGGGTAGTTCTACTAAGCTAACTCTCTCAGGATGAAACAGGAAACCAACTCGGATATTTCCTCCTGGCTGACCACCATCTTTGCCTTTTTCTGGAGGAATATCGGTAAATTGATAAGTTGGACCGCCGGCAGCTTCAATTGCTTCAATTAGCAATTTGTAGGTAAGGTCAGCCTCAACTATCTCATCATTAGCTTTACCATTGTTGTCTTGGATTTCAATTAGACCAATAATGTCAGGAGACTGAAGATTACTAACAATACTTGTGCCTATTTGCTCGATATGATTGCCATCACTTGGGTCTAAGTTTTCGACATTATAAGAAGCTATGGTTAACTGGTTAGCAGCACTAGTTAATGAGGTAGTTTCCTTATTCTGCTTAGCAGTGACAACTTCAGGTAAAGGTTCAATGTTGAATAGCTTAAAATTGCCGAAGCTATAGTCTAGGACTCCCACTATTGGCCTAGTGAACTTATCGCCAACATAGACCTTAGGTTCAGAACGCACAATGGCATCATCAATGATAATCCTTTCTGGATTAAAATCATCTGGGCTAATGACAATTCCTCCTTGTTTTGTGAGAGTACCAGCGTTCTTACCTTGGTCACCAATAACTGTAATTTCACCCCGTTCAGTTGGGCCAACTACTAGCGCATCATTGACCTGTACCAGCATTCCTTCTAAACTTTCGTAGAAGTCGATGGCATCTTCGGTTGGTTCAAAGGCCTGTAAACTATCGTTATCAATTACCTTTTGAGGTGGTACTCTTCCCCCTTGACCAATTACCACGGGGGTAGGAAGGAAGTTATTGTGGGACTTGACGGTGATAACTGCGGTTTCCTCGGAGGCATCAATTTCCGTAATTGAGAGGTTACCAGTTGCGGTACCACCAGGAAAGTATTCTTTAACCGTACCATCTACTAAAACGGCATCAGCCACTTCTACCTCTGGCTTCTTGCCTATGTAGACTAAAATGCCGTCGGAAGTTGTCTCATCACAATCAGGGTAGGGTTCCTGCATGTAAAAACCCCTACTAGTAACTGCTGTGACGATACCAGGAACTTGGGAAACTTTTTTAGCAATTAGGGGAGAAAGGTGGGTAGCCCCTTGTATATCATGGATTAAAGTCAGCTGAGAAGTTTGGCTATTAGCCGGAGTTGTTAATACCTGTTCAGACTGAGCATAAACCGCAGCAGGAATTATTGAGAGGGTGATAATTGCTGCTAAAGTTAGGGTCTTAATTGCTCTATTAACCAGTTTCTGAGCATGAAACTTCATCGGAGTGTCTCGCTTGGGTTGGCACATAATGAGCTACCACCAGAGACTACAATATTCCGGATTGTTTCCCGATTTAGATAAATTTTCGCTAAATTAAGAAATGTTACAGTCATTAAAGTCAAATTAATATTTTTTAGACAAATGCATTTAACCTATTTTGGAGCAAACAGCTGGCTACTTAAACTAGGTCAGCAAACCATCCTAATTGACCCTTGGTTGGTGGGTTCTTTGGTTTTTGGTAATCTTCCCTGGTTCTTTAAAGGTGACAAACCAGAGGGACTGGATTTATTACCTACTAAAATTGACCTGATTCTGCTCTCTCAAGGCTTAGAAGACCACGCTCATAAACCCACATTAAAGAAGTTAGACAAGACAATTCCCGTCGCCGGTTCTCCTAGCGCGGTTGAGGTAGTCAAGGAACTAGGTTACAGCCAGGTCACGACTCTAGAGTTTGGTCAAACTTTTAACTTAGCTAATCAAGTCGAAATCCGTACCTTACCGGGGGCACCTCTTGGTCCCTTTCAGCAGGAGAACTCTTACATCGTCAAAGATTTAGAGACTGGTAAAACTCTCTACTACGAACCCCACGGTTATCCCCCCCAAGAAATTAAAGATTATGCCCCGGTAGATGTGGTCATTTCACCAATAGTTAGTTTGGAATTACCTTTGCTTGGACCAATTATTCAAGGAGACAAAACCGCCTTGCAACTAGCTGAGTGGGTGCAACCCCAAGTTTTCCTACCTACCGCAGCCGGTGGTGATGTCCAATATGAGGGGATTTTGGACTCTTTTATAACTAGCAAAGGTAGCATTGAGCAATTGCGATCGCAACTGGCCCAGACAAACTTATCAACTCAGGTAATTGAACCTCAAGTTGGGGAAACTTTTGAATTAAGCCTGTTGGACTCAAGTGTCAGCAGTCATTAGTAATGGGTTGGAGAAGTAGGAGAGGCTTGTAGAGGCGTTTCGGTGAAACGTCTCGAAGCAGGGGAATTACAGTCAGATCGCGTCTTATGGGAAAGTCAATTCAGCCTCGGTCAAAGAGAGCAAAATAACTCTTTAATGAATCTCAGATCGTCTCTAGAGAGTAATAAAGCCTCTTTAAGTAGAGGAATTTCTAACTCGACCTGTACGAAAATCAGCATTAAACTCCTGTATCACTTAGGGTAGAGTTTAATTTCTCCTCTAGAATTAACGATGTTTGACTGGCTAGTAGAAGGTATTTTTGAAGTCCTACTCGAAAGCTTAGGAATCTTACTAGAATCTATGATTGAGGGGATGTTTACAGGTAAGCTAAATCAAGCACCCTCAAATCTTCCACCCATTAAAGCAGACACCCAAACTGAATTTACTCAGACTTTAGTCAAACCAGAAGAAACTCAAGTAAAAGTGACAGATACCCCAGTTAAACAGGAAGAATCTACAGACTGGGGTACGATGAGCAATGCTGATTTGTGGGCTACTAAAGCGAAGGGAGCATCTGAAGAAAAAATACTGCGTAGTTATCTCGCTATTACAACCTATAACAACACCATCGCTACTGGGGATGATAATAGGTTGGCAGTTACTCACCAAGTACTGAGGGAACTTTCGGGAGTCAAGGGGTTAATTGTGTTTGATTGGATTGAGGCTCATGCTGATCAGGTAATCAGTCACAATACTAAGTTTGAGATGCATAACCAGAAAGATGCCAGTAACCCCATAACCTCCTACAACACGAGGTATAGGGCAGAGAAGATTCCTAAGATATTGTGCTTTATAAATGACCAGTTACTAGAGGGAGAGTCACCAGCAAGGTAGCACAATGAGAGAAGAAATTCATAATTTAACAGCTTATTATTGGCTGCCTGCTATCTAATTTAGTTAAAGCTTTTGCTAAACGGATTTGGTATTAGTGGATTTTTAGGCGATCGCAACTCAATTTTACGAACATAATCAGAATTTACAAAGGAGAGAAAAAGGTTTTAGACGATGCTTTTGGGCAGGTAACTTGGTTCGATGGCTCAGCTCTTGAGCAGGAAAAACTGCTCACTAATATGCTTGAAAAGGTTCACGGCTAAGTTATAAAGGCTTGAACCTTTTCAAGCCTCTATCCATCAATTTACTCAAACTCAGGAGGCCATAATTCTGATACTGCTAACTCCCATCCTGGTAGTAGTTCTGGCACTGTTAGCATATTTCCATCCTTGAGGGTAACGGCACTTTGATTAAGGCGATAGACAGTAACATTAAGTTTGTCAGGGTCAATCAGGATACCTACCTGAGTACCAAGTTGCAAAAATAACTCAATTTTTTCAATTAGTGGCTTAACTCGGTCAGTCTTAGACTTCACCTCAACCATTAGGTCTGGTAGTAACTTCACAAAGTCCCGCTTGGTCTTCTTGAGTCGGTCAGCTCGCACAAATGAGACATCACGAGCACGGAGATTTCTTGGTTCCTTTTCCCCCTTTTTGCTATCTTTTCCTGTTGAGTTAGGCAGAATAAAGCCAGCACTAGAACCAGTAACCCGACCTAAGCGACGAGGCATTACCCAGTTATTTAAAAAGGTACTAAAACGAGTACCAATCTCGTCTGACTCGTAATCGGATGGCCCCATTACTAAGATATTCCCATTTACTAACTCCATTTGCCAGTCTGGATGCTCGGCTTGTAACTGTTCTAAGTCTGTAATAGTCAGGGACATAAGACAGCTTTTTATAGTGCTGTTTTCATGATAAATGGAATAAAGAGCCGATGTCTCATTCAGCCTGTTTATGGTAAGGCGAGATTTCATTATTATTGATACTGAGGGAAGAAGTATTCTGGGCGAGATTGCCATCATCGATAGCCAGGATCAACTTATCTACGAAGCCTTTACCGAGGGACATCCCAATAACCAAGCAATTCGCCTCAAGCGCAAGAGTTTACGGGAAATTGTCCAAGAATTTGCCGCGATCGCTCAAGATAAAACTATCGTTTGTCACTTTGCTGAACACGATAGCCAAGTGCTAAAAAATAGTTTTCTTAAAGCAATAGTGTTTGTGCGTAAGTCCTGAAGTCTGTAAAATCAGCATGCTTACTTCTAGTTTTCAAGATACATATTTTTTAATAATCTAGTTTAGACAGGCGGAAAAATTCTCGATATTTTAAAGCCTCTGTTCACCTTATGACAAGGTTTTGGGGTGATTTATCGCTTTCACTTGAGAGCCACCTTTACAAAACTTTTTTAGAAAATTTTACTGAATTTGCATAAAAGTCTGAATTACTGCCGATTACTCAATAGGAGCTGCTACTAGGGCAATCACCCAAAAGTTACTCAACTCTAATTTGCCCAAATTTGGACACGAAGTAGCTGTGAAATTGAAGGTCGATGGCACTCAATGATGAGCCTAATTGACATCAACAAATATATTATGCGGTGTTCTACATAATTTCCAAGCTCTCTAGCTAACAAAACTCAAGAGAACAAATAGTAAAGATAATAAGGAGCAATTAAAGTGGCTACAATCAATGGAACTCCATTTAACGACAACAATACTTTTAACGGTGGAGCCTTTCGGCCAGCACTAGTCGGAACCAATCTAGCTGATTTAATCCGTGGCTTCGCAGGAAATGATATATTAAGGGGTCTTGGTGGCAACGACACCCTCCTTGGTGGTGCAGGTAATGACCGTCTGTTTGGCGGTAGAGGTAATGACACCCTCCGTGGCGGTAGAGGTAATGATACCCTCAACGGTGGTGCTGGCAACGACTCTCTGTTTGGTGGTGCAGGTAACGATACTCTCCGTGGCGGTGTAGGTAACGACTCTCTGTTTGGTGGTGTGGGCAACGACTCTCTGTTTGGTGGTGCTGGTCGTGACACTCTCAACGGTGGTGGAGGTATTGATACCCTCAACGGTGGTGCTGGTAACGACACTCTCCGTGGTGGTGCTGGTAACGACACTCTCCGTGGTGGTAGAGGTATTGATACCCTCAACGGTGGTGTAGGTAACGACACTCTCCGTGGTGGTGCTGGTAATGATACCCTTAACGGTGGTGTAGGAAATGATACCCTTAACGGTGGTGTAGGAAATGATACTCTCCGTGGCGGTGCAGGAAATGACACCCTCAACGGTGGTGTAGGCAATGACACTCTCCGTGGCGGTGCAGGAAATGATACCCTCAACGGTGGTGCTGGCAATGATACCCTCAGGGGTGGTGTAGGCAATGACACCCTCCGTGGCGGTGCAGGTAATGACACTCTCCGTGGTGGTGCAGGAAACGACATTCTGGTTGGTGGTTTCGGTAACGACCGACTGATTGGAGTTAATGCCTCTAACCCGAACCCTGGCCAAGGTGAGATTGACCGCTTAACTGGTAGCGCCGGCCGGGATACCTTCGTCCTTGGTGATTCTAGCAATGTCTACTACGATGATGATCTTTTCGGTCAAGGTCGTAACGACTACGCTCTAATTACTGACTTCACCGACGGTCAGGATCGGATTGAACTCAATGGAGGCGTGAACTATCGCCTAGGTGCAGTCACAGTTGACGGTGTATCTGGTACAGGTATCTTCGTTAACAGAGTTGGCATTCTCAACGACGAACTGATTGGTGTGGTACAAGGTGTTAACAGCAACAGTCTCAGTATCGTTAATAACGGTGCTATCGATGTCATCGTCTAATTTAGTGTCAAAGGGAAGGGGGTAGACAGCGCGTTACGGTAACTGTAGGGTGGGCAAAGTCAACCAAGGATAGCATAAGCTTTTCAAGCTCTATAACTCTGCTCACACTACCCGAAATAGGCTAGAAAAATAAAGAACTGCTTTAAAGAAGCTGAGACTCTTGGATTTTATTCAGGAGTTTCAGCTATTTTTGTCCTGATACACATTCTTTAACAAGAAACGCTAAATTGGCAGTGTGCAAAAGTAGAGAGTGAGTAGAGTCACAATGCTAGAGTTATACCAATTTGAGATGTCGCAATTCTCTGAGAAAGTGCGACTAATCCTCGACTACAAAGGACTAGAGTATCGCAAAATCGAGGTAAAACCAGGGGTAGGACAACTAGAAGTCTTCCAAATGTCTGGTCAAAGACAGGTGCCAGTCCTCAAAGATGGTGAGACTATAATTAGTGACTCCACCGAGATTGCCCTGTATTTAGAGCGTAGGTATCCGGAAAAGCCTTTAATTCCAATAGATCCCAAACAACGGGGACTATGCTTACTCATGGAAGAATGGGCAGATGAGTCCATTGGGCCGAAAAGTCGTAAGGTGCTCTACGGTGCTTTGAGCGAGAATCCTAGCTTCCGGACATCGATTCTACCCCAAAATACACCCGATATCGTCAAAAACTTGGTGGGTGCCGTACCCCCAGAAGTCCTAGAAGTTCTGGGTACTGGCGTTGGTTTTGGGAAGGGAGGAGTAAAAGGGGCAAAAGACTCTCTCAAGCAAGACCTAGAAGCCCTCTCTTTGCTGCTAGCCGATAGTCCTTATCTGACAGGAGATACCCCTTGCTTAGCAGATTTCGCCGTTGCTGGCTTAAGTATGCTGATCAAGTTTCCCGATGGCCCCTACCTTGATTTGCCCACAGAATTAAAGGGCAAAGGCATTCCAGGTTTAGCTGATAGCAGCCTTTATGAAATATTTTTCAACTGGCGCGATCAACTCTATGCTGACCATCGCAAGCCCTTAGTATTTAGTGGAAGCGGTGCTTCAGCCCCAACTTCTATCAATATTGACTAGCTAGCACTTGTTTGAACTATCCCCCGTCGTTCTAACGGGGGATTGAATAGAAAAATATAAGTTGGCATAAGTTTAGTCGTTACCGTAATGGATTTAGATCAGCCCTTAGGTTCAGTAACTCAAGGTTCTCTCTCCGCTGGATTAGAAGTTCGCTTGCATCCTGATATCTCCGTTGAAGATATGCGGGTAGGTAAGTTTTTGGTAGTGCAAGGGAGGCGATCGCGCTTTTTCTGCATGCTTACCGATGTCTCTTTAGGGACTTCTAGCCAGCGAATTGTGGCCAATCCTCCCGATCCTAGTGATGACTTTTTGCGGGATGTTTTGGCAGGGAGTGGCACCTATGGAACTATTAACCTTACCCCCATGCTGATGTTTACCCCCAAAAATCCAGAGGCGATAAATTTCTCATCTCCCCAGGATAATGGAGAGGTTGCTTCTACTAATGGTAAAAGTGCTTTGGCTTCCTTCCAAGCTCAAAGTAGTGAGGAGGTTGAGTTACTTCCAGTTAAGACTATTCCTAGCCATTTTTCTCAAGCTTATGATGCTAGCCAACGGGACTTTCGTGTCGTTTTTGGCTGGGAAGATGACCCCCACCGCCGCAATTTTGCCATCGGTCAACCCTTAGATATGGATGTGCCGATTTGTCTTGATTTAGATCGGTTTGTTGAACGTAGTAATGGGGTTTTTGGTAAGTCTGGTACGGGTAAATCTTTCTTAACTAGGCTGCTGTTATCGGGGATTATTCGTAGACAAGCAGCGGTCAATTTAATTTTTGATATGCACTCGGAGTACGGTTGGGAAGCTGTTTCTGAGGGTAAACAATTTAGTACTGTTAAAGGTTTACGGCAGCTATTTCCTAACCAGGTAGAAGTTTATACTCTTGACCCGGAATCGACTAAGCGGCGGGGCATTCGAGATGCTCATGAACTTTATTTAAGTTATGACCAGATAGAAGTTGAAGACATTATGCTGGTGCAGAGGGAGTTAAATCTTTCTGATGCGAGTTTGGAAAATTCGATTATTCTGCGTAATGAATTTGGCAAGTCCTGGATTACGCAGTTACTTTCTATGACTAATGAAGAAATCCAGGTATTTTGTGAAGATAAGCGGGGTAATAAGTCTTCGATTATGGCCTTGCAGCGCAAACTTTTGCGTTTAGATGACCTCAAGTATATGCGTAGTGCTTGTCCTCATAATTATGTAGAAAATATTTTGCAATCGTTAGAAGCCGGGAAGCATGTGGTTGTAGAATTTGGTTCCCAGTCCAATATGCTTTCTTACATGTTGGTAACTAATTTAATGAGTCGGCGTATTCACCGTAGTTATGTACTTAAGGCGGAGAAATTCTTGCAGTCGAAAAATCCCAGCGATCGCCCTCGTCCTTTGGTAATTACTATAGAAGAAGCTCACCGTTTTCTCGACCCTGCTACAGTGCGTCAAACTATTTTTGGCATTATTGCTAGGGAAATGCGTAAGTATTTTGTAACTTTATTAGTAGTGGATCAGCGTCCTTCTGGTATTGATAGCGAGGTAATGTCCCAGATTGGTACGCGCATTACTTGCTTACTCAATGATGACAAGGATATTGAGGCTATTTTTACCGGAGTCTCTGGGGGACAAAGTTTACGTTCTGTCTTAGCTAAGTTAGATTCTAAACAGCAAGCTTTAGTTTTAGGTCATGCAGTACCAATGCCTGTGGTGGTAAGAACCCGTCCCTATGATCAAAAATTCTACGAAGAAATTGGGGATACTGCTTGGACAGAAAAGTCGGATGAAGAGGTGTTTGCAGCGGCAGAATCTGCTAGGAGTGATTTGGGGTTTTAACTCAACTGTTGGAACAATTATTAGTTAATAATTATCAATTTAATTAATTAGTCGGTTAATGATGAATAGAAAGCGCCGTGATGGCTATCCTGAGCCAATTAGAGAAATGTTGGCTTATACTACTAAATTACAACGTAAAGAAGCCTACTCTAACTTAATAGAAAAATTACTTGACTGTGATGAGGGACAAGAGGAAGAAATTCTCAAGATGCATCCAGCTTTGATTAATGAGGGTTTTTTGGAGATTCTTGAGCAAAGGGTAAGTTTTTGGGAGGAGAAGGAGATGTCTGAGATTGCTGATTATTTGCGCAATATTAGTAAGATTGCTAGTGAAATGATCAATAGTTAGGGTTTGCTGAAAAAGTCTTCTGGTGAGGAGAGGGAACAGGGAACAGGCAACAGGCAACAGTTTCAACCTCCAGTAATCACTTTTACTTTCTTGTTTCAATCCCTAATAGGGATTAAGGGTAATTTCCACCAGCCCATAGCACTTAAAGAGCAAATACTCAACTATTCGTTTCAATCCCTAATAGGGATTAAGGGTAATTTCCACGTTTCCTCTGCCAGCTCAAGCTGAAGCTGAATATGTTTCAATCCCTAATAGGGATTAAGGGTAATTTCCACAATTAATTAATTCCCCGGCGCGAAGACCATGGCGAAATGTTTCAATCCCTAATAGGGATTAAGGGTAATTTCCACGATAGCGACAATAGGCAATCAATGCGGCAGTGTAGGTTTCAATCCCTAATAGGGATTAAGGGTAATTTCCACTGCGGCTCTTTGAAACCTTTACAGTATTTAGTTTTCAAGGTGCATTTCCGACAACCTCCCCAATAATATCATTTCAGCCCTCGACTTGAAAATAGCCTCTTGAAAAAAAACGCTCAAACCATTTCACCGTAAGTCTTTCCAGCTTTCCGACACCCTCTTTTTCTCCCAACCGACCTCAAAGCCCCACTCAGCAAGAAACTCAGCCATTTTTCTTGCCCACCAGTTCTGTGCACCTACCCCCTGTCAGATTTTCCCTGCCTAAACTGTCATTCTGAGCGAAACCATTCCTAGCTTTACTCAAGAGTCCAACTCCGTAAAGCGAAGAATCTAGACAGATGCTTCGCTACCACTCAGCATGACAAATTTATTTGACTCCCCAAAATTAACAAATCGCAACTTGCCAAAAAGCAAAATTCTGCTACTCTAGTTTCATCAATATCAAGGCAGAAATCTCCCAGCCCTCAGAAGCTCTCGAAAAGCTCCTGAGAAGCTGACCCCCAAAACTGAACACTCCAGTCCCGGAGGCCTAGCTAGTAATGCTATCCCAGGCCACCTCGACTCCTATGGAAAAAGTACGGGGTGGTTTAGATTTTGGCCAATCTCCAACAGCCAAACAAAGAGATAGCTATGTCAGAAAACCTCTTGACATCCGGATTCATAGACCCAAAAAACCTACCCTTAGACCAACTAAGGAGAGAAGTTTGCCAACTACTAAAAGTTCCCCTGCAAAACATCGAACGCCTCGAACTCTGGCCCCACCAAATTTGGATTAAATTTGTCCAAGGTCGCGGTAAATTCATCAGTTACCGTCAACTACCCCTCTGGGTCGAACTAGGCTTAAAAGCAATTCAAAACTGTTGTAATTCCCACCGCCTCAAACAATTAGGAGAAATCCTCTTAGTAGAAAGAGACAGGTTTAACCAAAAACCAGAACTAATTGAAAAATGGCAACAAACCATAGATAACTGGCGACAAGCCTGGGCGAAAAAAGCCCAAGAAATCAAAGCAGAAGCAGAACGTACCAGACCCCAAAAAGAACACCAACAACAAGCAGAAAAATGGTTGAATGGTTGGCAACAAGTAATTAGCTTCTGTCGAAACTGTGAATCTCTTGACCAGCTAGCAGAAGAAATAGAAATACAAAGCCAAGAATTCAACGACTTACCGAAAGTTATTAATTCAATCAGGCAAATATTACAGCAACGTTGGCAAGAATTGATGCCAGAAAATAATCATTTCGCCCAGTAGGCGCACGTCGGTGCATGGGCGCACGTCGGTGCGCCCCTACTGATTTATTCCATTTCCCATTAACAATTAACCACCATGACATCGCATCAATTCCAACAGCGGGCCGGTCGGCCCTGGACAATTATCCGTGTTGCCAATGACTCTTACCCCAAAACCGTTGCCCGTTTTGTTAACCGTCAAGATGCCGAAGACCATTTGCGTGTCCTCAAACATTACCTACGCGCCACTCAAGCAGAATTTACCCTAGTTTTCGACCTCAGCGCCGACCCCAATTACTGGGAAAAATGCTATCAAGAAAACAAAACACCCTGGGATTTAGGCACACCCGCCCCAGCTTTTTGCTCTCTGTTAGAAACCAGAGAAATCCAACCCGGACTAACAGCAGTTCTCGGCTGTGGTAGAGGTTACGATGCTTTATTATTTGCTGAATATGGCTTTGAAGTAATCGGTTTTGACTTCGCTCCCACTGCCATAATTACTGCCAAATACTTAGCTCAAAGAGCGAGAAATTCAGCCCAATTCTTAAAGCGTAATATTTTCGACCTAGCAGGAGAATTTTACCAAGAGTTTGACTACATTATTGAACACAACTGTTTTAGTTCCATCCCCACCGATAGCCGTTGGGATTATATCGAATTAGTTAAATACTTACTAAGAAAAAAAGGAGAACTAATCGGTTTATTCTTCAGCAAAAAACAACTGGGCGGGCCACCATGGAGTTCCTCGCCGACTGAGATTTGCCATTACTTTGAGCCTAGCTTTGAGTTGTTAGCTTTTGAGCCTGTTTCTGAATTAGAATATTTCGGTCATTTTCGGTTGAGGTAGGTAGTTTAAACTCTTGCTCTAGTTACTCAGTAAACTTTTTAGCAGAAGCAGCCGTCTCCTCTGGTTTTCCAGAGGAGGGGAACAATAAAATACTCTTAATTTTGGGGTTATTAACTAGTTCTTTTAAGCGATGCATCTGCTGATCAGAAATTGCTACCCCCGCATATTTCTCCGCATAATCTAGCTCTTGCTGAAAATTATCATCGTTATAAACTTGAATGAAAACTCGATCAGCGTTCCAATTTTTCCAATCTGCTGCAAAATAACGTTTACCCCAATAAGGATTATGATGGCAAAGGTCGAAACTAACATTCGGATTAGCTTTCTTAAGGTCAGCTCTCATTTGCTGCACAAAATTAGTTAAATGAGCAGTGCGATCAACTTTTCCTGGTAAATCGTCATGATAACCTAGGTAATCATCCCATTGAACTGCATCAATAGTTGGATATTTTTTGACAAACTCTACTGAGATTTTTTTGAATAAATTAGCAACTTCTGGAATTTCCACATCCAGTACATAATGATCAATGCCAGCATAGGTTTTATCCACACCAGGCACAATCCAGCGTTTAGCAATTGCCTCATCAAAAATCGGGCTGTTCTTATCGAGTTTAATCCCTTTTTCAAAATAGGCGTGAACTTGCATGTCCTGCTTGTGCGCCTCATCAATCAACCAATCTAACCATTGGTCTTGAAATTGGTTAGGGCAACTTTTATAGCCAAATGTTTGCTGCATAACCTCGCTGTTATACATCGTGCAACCATTACCCCACACACCATGAATAATAGTATTAATTCCTTGAGCGCGATAATAACGAACTCGTTCACGAATCGCTTGTTCGCTAGCATTATTCGTTGCTTGATACCGACTTAAATAAATTCCTCTTATTTCCTTTTTCTCCCAAGGAGTTTGAGGTGATGGCAATGTCTTAGAAGTTACAGGTGATGGTGAAACTTCTGGTTTAGGTATCGGTGTCTCAGTCGGACTAACTTGCCGAATAGGAGAATTAGCAACAGGTAAAGCTGGACTAGGTGAAGGACTTACATTAGCAGGGGTAGGTTGGGGATTAGCAAGGGTAGGTTGTTGATTATCAGGTAAAAATTTGCTGATACCTAGATTATCGAGATGTTGAAAGCCCCAAGCACCAATATTATCGAGATTCCGAAAACCCCAATAACCAACACCTAACAAAACTATGATTAATGAAAATGGAATACTCGCACATCCACATCCACTGTTTTCTTTTTTAGGTGCCATGGCAATACTAATGACGGTTGACTGATATTCGGGCTTAGTAACTACTTCACTTTGCCATTGCCCAATTCCGCAGAGGAACCAGAAAAAAGTCTGGGAGGGGTGAGTAAACCTTCAAAGTCCCTCTCCTAAACCTGGGAGAGGGATTTAGGGTGAGGGCTTACCTCCCAGTGCCAACAGAATACTGCGGCTATTTAAATTAGTAACTATCTACAATTGATTGAAAAACACCTAGCACTTTTCCTAGCTCATTAATGTAGTAGCGCTGATTATCAATAGAAACTTGAGTATCCTCAAGCATTAAAAACTGCCAATCTTCTCCCGTTGTCACACAACCATAAACAACAGAAATTTCATTTCCTTCAAGTTTATTAAACCGCTGTGCCCCCAGCATTTGAGCAATGCACTGCCCTAATCCTGCCTTTATATCGCTTTTCTTTGCTTCTACTAAAGAAATAATTGGAGCCTCCATCGTTAGGGAAATAGGACCTTTTGCCAAAATAAAATCACACTCACCCTTAAGTCCTTTCTCTGCGTCAACATCTAAGTTTTCACCAGAATAGATAGAAAGCCTATCTGGGTTGTGGCGCTCTAGCTCAATTAAAATAGGTGCAATGATAAACTCTGAACGTGCTTTTTCACTAGAGGACAATAGGGCTAGCTTAAGGCTATAGCTGAGCGTCTCCTGTAGCCAGCTACTAGGCTCCAGAACAGAAACTTTCGGAAAAAGCTGAACAGACTTTTCTGTTAGGTCAAATGCTTTCTTGACTTGATTTAATGAAAAATCGCCATATGCCATAACAGCCGGTAAATCTAGTCTGCTTCAATTGTGACATACTCATTACTCATTACTCCTTACTCATTACTCATTACTCCTTACTAGCTCTCTGTGCAAACCGAACTGCCATCTCCAAACACCCCCCCCAATGGAGATGAAGATAAGAAGCATGGAGTTGATGCAGTCCCCAACCTTCTTTTATTCCTTGACTCTTTCCATATCCCCTCAACTCAAACAAAGGTTTCTCCGGCATTACCGTTAACTGGGAACGATGAAACTCATGTCCCCAAACCTTTCTACCCGTAGGGAGTAGAGGGCTATCTTGCAAAACAGTTGCCTGTCGATATCCTAAGTTAAGGCGTTTCCCCATCACCGTAGCCGTCGGTAATACTCCTACCATTGACCAAGAAAGTCCCTGAAAATCCTTAATTTCTTCAGACAGATACATTAAACCGCCACATTCTGCGTAAGTGGGCACTCCTGCAAAGACAGCCTTCTTCACCGCTGCACGAACCCTAGTATTTTCTGCCAACTCCTGAGCAAAAACTTCAGGAAAACCACCACCAAAGTAAAGTCCTTGTATCGATTCAGGTAAAGCAGCATCTCTAAGGGGACTCCAGAAAACTAGCTCAGCCCCTAACTTTTGTAAAAGATCTAAGTTGTCCTGGTAGTAAAAGCTGAAAGCCTGGTCGTATGCTACTGCTATTTTAGGGTGAGGGGGTGAGGGGGTGATGGGGTGATGGGGTGATGGGGTGAGGAGGTGAGGAGGTGAGGGGGTGAGGGGGTGAGGTCTAAATCCAAATCCTCGCCAGTCACGATTCCCTGTTGCCTGTTGCCTATTCCCTGTTGCCTATTCCCTGTTGCCTGTTGCCTATTCCCTGTTCCCTTTAAGAATGGCAGTAGTTGTTGCCAGTTAAAGCAGTCTTTGCCTAATTCAACTAACCTATCAATTAAATTCTTGAGCTGAGGTATTTCGGCTGTCGGGACTAAGCCAAGATGCCGAGAGGGAATGGTAATGTCGTCGTGGCGGCGCAAAACCCCCAATATATCTAGTTGTAAAGGTTCTAAGGCTTCTTTGAGTAGTTCTAAGTGGCGATCGCTTCCTACCCGGTTGAGTACCACACCTGCCAGTTTAACTCTCGGATCGAAGGAACGATAACCATGTGCGATCGCAGCGACAGAACGAGACAAACGAGAACAATCAATTACTAACAATACTGGTAATTGCAACAACCGGGCTAGATGGGCTGTACTGGCATAGTCATCTTGCCCTGATGCTCCATCAAATAACCCCATTACCCCTTCTACTAAGGCATAATCGCTCCCCTGACAATGGCGAGTAAAGCATTCTTTGACATAACTTTCAGAAGTCAGCAGGGGGTCTAAATTGCGACAGGGAAGTCCTGTAACCTGTCGATGAAACATCGGATCAATATAGTCTGGCCCAACTTTAAAAGATTGAACCTTATTAGACAACCGAGATAAATACGACAGTAGGGTGAGCGTGACTGTTGTCTTACCCACCCCACTGCGTTCACCAGCAATGATTAAAGCCATAGTTAATTGTTAACTGCCATTTAGCCAACTGAAAATTGACACAGGAAAAGTTTTAGTGGCAATTATCAATTATCAATTATCAATTAACCATTCACTATTAACCATTAACCAACTTAAGCATCTGATTTGTTACCGCCAAGCTTTCTTCATAGAGCATTTCGCGGCCCCAGCGTTGCAATTGCTGACTCAGTAAGAACTCCGTTTTTTGGTCAAATAAGGGTGATACCTGTTGAATACGGCAGGCTTGTGCTCCACCGTGAGCTTCCATCCGCATACAACCTGTGGTTTCTGAACACAACACTGTACAGCAGTCAGCGTCCATGTTGGTTGAACCGAGACGTAGACTGATTAAGTCACCAGGAATTTCTCCCACATCAGCAACAGGAATTCCTGCCAATTCTGCTTCTATTGTACGTTGGTCTTCAGAGGTTAACTTGATACGTCTAATCTCGTAGTCTCCACTTTCTTTCTCATAAGAAACAGGCTTCCACTTCAGCCGAGAAGCTAACCAACCGAGGAACATTAGTGCTTGAGAAAGATTGCCTTTCTCGTAATCGATTGTTACTTTGTCAACCTCTTTGAGAGAAGCACGACGCTCAGGGGCATCAAAAGCTTCAGCTGTCAACTCTTGCCATGGTGCTAAACGCCGCCAATTGAGGTCAGCAACAGGAGTTCCTTGATCTGTCAGACTACGTATCCGCAACAGATCTGTTTCTGTCTTACGGAAAGCACTAGAGTCAATGATGACACTATTGCTCAAACCTGATAGCCGTTGGAACAAACCGTAGTCAGGATCAGGTGTACCTTTCCACCAGATAAACTTAGGCAGCTCACCAATAATCAGCTCAGAAATCAGACCACCAATCCGTTCTAGAGCAGAAGCTGTACCAGAAAGAGTAATGTACTCGCAGCAAACGAGTGTACTCTGACTTTGCTTTTGAATCGGACAAGAGGCAGAAACTTGAGCAGTTACCCCTTTATCTTCACCAGCTACTGGGCAAAGGGCAATGATACGGCAAGGGTTAGAAGCAGCAATTGCATCAGCAATGCCAGCTCCTTCAATGTCTCCGGAGTAGATTCTCTCTCCCTCTTCGTTAATTACTACTCCGTCCTTGACTCTGGCGTAATATTCTTCACGTAGTCTTTCTTTAGTTGCCTCGTCTGCTCTACCTGTTCTAGGTAATCCATAGGCTTTCTGTGCTGCTTTGAGGGCAGAAAACATACGTGGGCCAGCAATGCCGTCAATCGGCCCTGAGTAATATCCTAGTGCTGCCAGCATCAGCTGGGTTTCTTCTGGCTCATAAATTAACAGGGTAAAAGTTGTTGCTCTAATTGCTGAGGGAAAGTCGCCTCCCTCACCAGCTGCACCATAACTTTGCCAGATTTGACGCAGTTCGGACTCAATTTCGTTGATCGAAACATCTTTTGGTGGTTGTATAGAAACAACTGGAGGAGATTGTGTAGTCATATTAGTTAAGGTTCATGGGGTTATGGGTCTTTGGTCTTTGGTCATTAGCGAATAACTAATAACCAATCATTCAAACTATCTAAGGTCTACGCCAGCGGCGTCCATCACGGTTGAGTAAATTTTCTGCTTCTTTCGGCTCCCAGGTTCCGGCTTCGTATTGGGGAACTGAGGCTGGGTCTGCTGGTGCCTCCCAAGCTGCTAATGCTGGGGTAACAACTCGCCAAGCTTCTTCTACCTCGTCAGCACGGGTAAAGAGAGTTTGGTCTCCCAACATACAGTCTAGTAAAAGTCGATTGTAGGCATCAGAGGTTGCCATACCAAAAGAGGAACCGTAGCTAAAGTCCATATCTACTGTGCGCGTGCGCAAATCTGGTCCGGGCATTTTGGCTTCAAAGCGTAGGGAAATTCCCTCATTGGGCTGAATGCGCATTGTCAGTACGTTGGGACTAGTTTGCTGAGCGGCAGATTGGAAGATCAGTAGGGGTACTTCCCGAAACTGAATAGAAATTTCGCTCACCTTCTTCGGCATACGCTTACCTGTACGTAAATAGAAGGGAACACCCTGCCAACGCCAGTTATCAATCATTAGCTTCAGTGCTACATAGGTTGGAGTCATCGACTCTGGATCAACTCCAGGCTCTTTGCGATACCCTTCCACTGGTTCGCCTTTCATCCAACCTGAACTGTACTGGCCTCGAACTGCTGAATTCTCTAGATTATGAATGTCTGCCAGGTGAGTGGCTTGAATCACTTTTACTTTTTCGGCGCGGATACTGTCGGCATCTAGGGCATTGGGTGCTTCCATTGCTGTCAAGCAAAAGAGCTGCATTAGGTGATTTTGCACCATATCCCGCAGGGCACCGGAGGTGTCGTAGTAACCTGCTCTGTCCTCTACACCAACTGTCTCTGCCACTGTAATCTGAACGTGGTCAACAAACTGACGATTCCAAAGTGGCTCAAAGATGGCGTTAGCAAAGCGGAATACCAACAGGTTCTGAACGGTTTCTTTGCCCAGGTAGTGGTCAATGCGGTAAATCTGCTCTTCTCGACAGACTTTTTGCACTACTTGGTTAAGGTTTTGTGCCGAACTTAAATCTTTACCGAAGGGTTTTTCAATTACCAAACGGTGCTTAACAGGATCAGCAAGCATATTTGCTGATCCTAGTTGTTTGATTGCTTCCGGGAAAAATTTGGGAGAAACGGAGAGATAAAAGACTCGGTTGCCTCTTGTTCCTCGTTTACCGTCGAGTTCACTCAAGAAGGCTTTGAGCTTCTGATAGCTCTCTGGTTTGTCAATATTGCCGGGGCAGTAGTAAAGCCCTTCGGCAAAATCTTCCCATGCTCCCTCTGCACCAATCCCAGTAGAAAACTCCTCGATACCTTCGCGCATTTGCTCTCGAAAATAGTCGTGGCTCCAGTCCCGACGCGCCACACCGACGATGGTAACTTCCGGTGGTAAGCGTCTTTCCTGTTTGAGTTGATAAATTGCCGGTACAAGCTTGCGTTTGGTTAAGTCTCCAGAAGCACCAAAAATTACCAAAATTAATGGCTCTGGAGTTCGCTCCTGTTGCAAGCCAACACGAAGTGGGTTTTCTAGTAGAGTCACCATAGTAAGTGTGAAGTACGAAGGATAAAGGATAAAAATTTAAAGGCGATGGTCGTTTTTTGTAAGGTTTAGGATGAAGTAAGAAGTATAAAGTATCAAGCATAAAGTATGAAACTTTTTACACTTTAAATTTTATACTTCCTACTTTCTCTAAGTCTTGACCAACTGTTGAATTTTTGTTTGTTGTTGCCAACTTTCTTGTCGCCCTGAAATCTTGACCATTAAGTTGCCCTGACCAATCCCTTGGTAATAGCCTATGGCTTTTTGAAGGGAGCTTTCTGTATCATTTGCTATGGTCAGTAAGATTTCAATATTAACCCAACCGTCAAGACCTTTGTTATTGTCAAAAACAGGGGTGAAGATATCACGATCTTTACAAATATCTTCAAATAATTACATCTCTGGTTTTTACTTCATAAGCATGATTTTTTAAGAGTTCTAATGATTAACAATTTGGATTGAGTACTTACTTTGTTTGAGCTTTAGCCTTGTCTTGAATAAAGGATTCTACAAGAGCCACATCCTCTTTACTACCAATAATTAAGGGGGTGCGGGCATGAAGAGCATCTGGTACTACATCCCGGATCTCTTGTTCACCTGTACTTGCTCTCCCACCAGCTTGTTCTACCAAAAAAGCTAGGGGAGCAGATTCATAAAGTAGACGCAATTTTCCTTCTGGTTTTTTCAGGGTTCCGGGATAGAGGAAAACACCACCCTGAAATAAAATTCGGTGAATATCACCTACTAGGGCCCCGCTATAACGGGCAGTATATCCTTCATGGCGATGAACGTAACGAATGTAGTCTCTGATTGATTCAGACCACTGCCAGAAGTTCCCTTCATTGGTGCTATAAATTGGTCCGTGTTCTGGTATTTGGACGTTTTCGCTAGAAAGGATAAACTCACCCAGGCTAGGGTCAAGCACAAAGGCGTGAACACCAGTGCCTAGGGAGTATACCAACATCGTACTCGGCCCGTAGAGAATGTAGCCAGCAGCGATTTGTTTACTTCCGTCCTGTAACAAATCTTTGGCTTCGCCGTCGATGTCGTCCCCTTCTTGCTTACGAATTGCAAAAATTGAACCAACGTTCAAGTTAATGTCTACATTTGAGGAACCATCAATTGGATCGTAGAGAAGGGTGAAACGACCAATAGGGCAGTTCTCCGGAATGTAATACACTTCGTCCATTTCCTCGGATGCCATGCGACAGACAAGGCCGCTTTGCTTAAACACCGAGATAAAGACATCGTTGGCATAGGTATCCATCTTTTTGACGGATTCTCCTTGCACATTAACGTTACCCGTGAATCCTAGAGCTCCTTCTACTAAGCCAGCGCGGCTCAAGCGTCTAGAAACCAGCTTAGCGGCTAAAGCAATGCGATTCATGATCGCACTAAGATCTTGTGCCTCGGCTGAGAAACTTTGGAGTTGCTGTAGAACGTGACGGGATAAAGTTGTACAGTCACGATCAAGAACGTGTTCCTGTCCCAATGGCTGAGTTACATCTTCCATATTTTTCTCTCCCAATGAGTTGAGCAATTAAGCTAGTTTGGCAGTTATCGAGAAATGTTGCCTCAGAGCTGTCCAATGCTCATTCCTCTCCACTCCCTATCTTAGGTAGGCATTTACCCAGCAGCTTCTAACTTTAGAAGAAATACAGAAATTAATACTAATTTCTCTCTCATCTGACTGATGCTAATTTCCAACTGTGGAGGTAGGTCACTAGCCCAGCGAACACGGCTCTCTCTGCAACAAACTCACACAAAATATCGGGGTCTACTGAGTTAACAGTAGACCCATGATTTATGACCTTAAGTCAGTAGAGTTATTGCAAAACTGAAAATCAATCAAATTGAAGGGTGAAAGAGTCAAACGTTTCTGGCTGCTCACTGCTCCCGACTTCTGCAATAAGTCTAGTTAAATCTGACCTTAATCAATTGAAATCGACTGAGGACCTTGGCTGTTGCCATTTTTACTGTTAACTGTAACGGTTGTGTTGGAAGTAGAGCCAATTTGCTCATCAAGCCAACTTTTGACTGGATCATCAGCAAGATTGAGTCTGAGCGCTCCAGAGAAAAATCCGCCAAAGAAAGCAATAGGTTGCTGAGTAAACTCTTTAAAGACTGGTGCTAGTTCATCGAAGAACATTTCTATATCTCCTTGGCAAAGGGATTGCTCTATGAAAGATTACACTGGGATTCTAGCGTGTCATTGAACCAGAGTGGTTAGCTTTGGGTTCTAAATTGATGGGGAAACTTGCCTACCACAGGATTTATCACCGCTCAAACTACAGCACTGGACTTATTGCTCCCTCGAGTCCCCTATCTATTCAAAAACACCCTCGGTAGGATTCGAACCTACGGCCAAGGGATTAGAAATCCCTTGCTCTATCCCCTGAGCTACGAGGGCATGACTTGACCAAAGGTAGCTGTAAAGCCTATCGCTTCAGTCTGAGGTACTCACTATAGTCTCATTCAGCTAACTATAGTACCAGCACCAATAGAAAATTACTGTCTGGAGAGAGTAAGCTGATATCATCTCGTATTGTATCGGAGATAGCTCTTGTCAGGCAAGTCAGTACTCCTCATAACGTAGGGGTATCAATACTCAATTTCCTTGACGGTCAAGTTAAACTATAAACCATCGTTAGCCTAATCAGGTGCTTGTCTAAGGTTATAAGTAAAACTCAAATTAATCAGCCACTTTGGGCAGATCTCGGCTTAGTTAGCAAAGCTTCTCAAAGTAGGAAACAAGCAGACTAGATAGGATATAAAGATGGCTTGGCTGTCGCAGCTATCACCAAAGCAACACCAGACCTGGTCAGGAGTCATTTGCCGGTGCCATGTTTATTCTCAAAAAGCAGGATGTTGAAATTTCTAGCATTCAGCACCCAAAGCGGGAGCAAAAAATCCCTATTCTTAAATATCAGGGGCAAACCTTTCGCCTAATTAGTGTTTACGGCGCTCACCAAGAAGATGAGGCAAAAGCTTTCTGGCGAGATCTCACAGATAATCGCGGCAAAGCTTGTGTGCTGCTAGAAGAACCTGATCGCCATAGTGTTTGGGGGAAAATAAACTTAGAGCAACTAGGAAATGAGGCAGTTTCTGACTCAAGCAACTCAGCTTATACCCAAGCCTGCCTTCTGCTACTGCAAACAGTCTACATGGATGTAGAAGACCTGTTAGGGGGCAGACAAGCTGGCTTGTTTGAAAAAGAGATAACTAAGGTATTTCAGCAATGGCACTTTCCCCAGGCTGACTCACAAAAAGCCATCAAGCAGTTGCTCAGCGATGATCCCCTAACAAGCTTACCTACTCCCTCTTGGGAAGAACATCACTTAATTACTCTCTTGCAGGAACTTCACCGCATAGGCAAAGAATACTTTGGCAACTCTAATTTTGCAGAAGGTGTCAGAGACATTTTGCAAGATATGCCAGATAATGAGCAAACTCAGTTTCTCAATTGGCTAAATCAGTCTCCCTTGGGTCGATTATGGCGATAAGCTAAAAGGAGGAGCTAATAATTCACTTTAATCGCAACTAAAAGATGCAATATGATTGATTCGCCGGACGGTAGTGTCGGCAAAACCAGCTTCTGGCAATTGCCATAATCAATAATTTTTGGAATGTCTTATGAGCAGCTCTGTAGACAAATCATCTACCACTCAGTCCTTGTTCTCTGGTCAAAATGTTCTCTACGCCGGAATTGCTTGGGCAGTAATAGCGCTATTATTCTTCTTGCTGTTTAGCATTAATGTACCTGGAGAGGAAAGTCCACTTTGGTACTTGGTAGGTACATACGTTCTGGAATTGTCACCTTTCTTGGCAGCAGCTATACTCTGTTACAGAAATTGGCGTAGCCCTCAGATTGCTAGTGGACGTAACGTCTGGCTAGGAATTGGTTTGGGTACATTCTCCTACTTTCTTGGTGGTTTGTTATTCGGTTGGTGGGAGCTGTTTTTGCATCTTGACCCAGCTGTCTCACCAGCAGACTTGTTTTATTCAGCTACTTACGTGTTTCTTGGCTGGGCAATTGTTCTAGCCGTTCTGCCGAGGCGTTTAAATTTAGAAATCTGGCAGTGGGTGACAGTGGGAGTAATTGCCTTATTAGGTATTGCCTTTGCTGTATGGCTCTCTATCTACACAGCTGAAGAATCAGATGTGGCTAACCTCACGGCTTCAACGACTACTGCTGAGGAAGTAATATTAACGACATCGTCACCCCAGCAATCAGCTTCTAACCAGGCTAGGCAACTAATACAAGAAGATTCTTCTGCTTTTACACCTGAAACGGTCACTGCTCAGGCAACCACAGCTGTAGCCAAAGAAACAGGAGAAAGTCAGCCACCCAGTTGGGCATTGTCCTTAGAAACCATGCTTGATCCCTTGGCTAGATGGGTGAATTTATTTTACATAGTCGGGGACGTTTTCTTA
This sequence comes from Coleofasciculaceae cyanobacterium, assembly GCA_049683475.1. Lineage (GTDB taxonomy): Bacteria > Cyanobacteriota > Cyanobacteriia > Cyanobacteriales > Coleofasciculaceae > JBAUJE01. Next base: position 24,366 of record JBAUJE010000239.1, read on the forward strand.
CTGATTATCGCCTCTACTTTGATTTTAGCCTTTTGGGGAGGTCGCTTCGCCCAGTCTTGGCGGATGATTGCTGCGGCATCTTTTTGTCTCTACATTGCAGATATGTGGTTTAAGTATGCTGAAGCTACTGCTGTAGAATACGAAAGCGGTGGTCTATTGGAAGTATTTTATATATTTAGTGGAGTGCTGTTTGCGATCGGAGCTGCCCTAGAGTACGACGTATCAAGTCGCTCCCGTCGCGGTTCCCGCAGACGTGCTTAAATTAAACCATGAGTCCCAGAAAACTTTCCGATGCTGACAAAAGTGAAATTTTGAAGTTGTACCGACGGGAGTCGGAGACAACTTCAACTTTGGCTTCGCGCTATGGTGTCAGTAATTCAACCATTAGCCGTATCCTCAAAAGTAATTTGTTAGAGTCGGAATATGAAGCGCTGATTCAGCAAAAACGCTTGAGTCGAACTAGTACTAGCAGCACCTCCGCTGCCAATAGTCAAACTACTCAACTGCCAGTAGAAGCAGAAGCCAAATCATCACCAGAACGCCCAACTATTCATCCACCAGTGTTAGGGGAGAGCAAATCATCAGTCGAAACTTTGAATAATCAGGGTCGGCGGCGTAAGCGTTCCTCGCTACCTTACAGCACAGAGGAAGAGAAAAACAATCTGCATACTCAGTTGGAGCTAGATATTGTCGATAAAGCGCCAAAGATTAAAACTAAAAAAGTAGAGGTAGAGCAAGAGGACGAATTGCTCGATGAAGATGACATAGATTCTAGGGAAACTAGTGGCTATGAGGCATTACTGGATGAAGATTTGATCGATTTAGATGATGACGATGATGACGAGGATGATGACGAGGATGATGACGATTTAGATGAAGACTGGGACGATGACGAGTCAGATGAGCAGACTCAAGAACCAGTAAGAAGGTCTTTTCCCCAAAGGGGTATTCAAGTTCAAGTTTTACCGTTATCCGAAGCCTCTCTACCAAAAATATGCTACTTGGTAGTTGACAAAACTGCGGAGTTGATAGCTAGACCCCTCAAAGAGTTTGGTGATTTAGGTAAAATTCCCGAAGATGAGTTTCAAGAAAAGACGCTGCCGGTATTTGACAACCATAGAGTGGCACGACGTTTTTCTAACCGTTCTCAACGGGTGATTAAAGTACCAGATGGTAGAATGCTGCAAAAAACATCAGACCATTTGCAAGCCAAGGGTATTACCCGACTGTTAATTGATGGTCAAATTTATTCCCTATCTTCTCTTTAACCTGAACGATGGGATTTGCTCAGCTGGGCTAGTAAAATCTTCCATATGGGGGATTTTACTTTGATTTCTAATTGCTCGTGGTGAAAAAACTAAAATTCTCTATTCATAATTTCCGCTTTTCATGGCTTTTCTAAGCAGGCACAATCATCTATGGGATGATAGATAGAGACTCTGAAGCTCTGAAGTTATGCCTGCTGACACTCCCAAAATTCTCGCTCTTGACTTTGATGGTGTTCTCTGTAATGGATTATTGGAATACTTTCAAACATCCTGGCGTACTTACTGTCAAATTTGGCAGCCTAACAGCCAGATACCCCCCCAAGACTTAGCAGACAAATTTTACCGCCTCAGACCAGTGATTGAAACTGGCTGGGAAATGCCAGTACTCGTTCGCGCCTTGGTACTGGGAGTAGCAGAAGAAAAAATTAGAGAAGATTGGTCAGCTGTGGCCCAGGAAATTGTCACCTCAGAGAAGTTGGATGCAGCAGAGAGTGGTAAAAAGCTAGACTTGGTAAGGGATGAGTGGATTAAAACAGATTTAGATAGCTGGCTAGCCCTTCACAGCACTTACCCTGGTGTAATTGAGCGCCTGTCTCAGATACTTACACAGCTAGTAACAGAGTTGTTTATTGTTACTACCAAAGAAGGGCGCTTTGTCAAGCAGCTGTTGCAACAACAAGGTATTCAACTTCCTGAAGAAAGAATTATTGGTAAAGAGTGCAAGCGACCTAAATATCAAACTTTGCAACAGATACTGGCAGAATTTCAATGTGTTGCTTCACAGCTTTGGTTTGTAGAAGACCGACTCAAAACCTTACAATTAGTTAGACAGCAGCCCGAACTTCAAGGGATGAGGCTTTACCTGGCAGACTGGGGCTATAACACTAAAGCTCAGCATGAGTCTGTCGCTAAAGAACCAAGTATCAACTTGCTAACTCTTTCCCAATTTTCTCAAGATTTCTCAGCTTGGTCTTAAGTGAGATGGCTATGTGATTCTAGCTCTCTAGTTAGCTTATTGTTGTCGATGCGAACGTGTAGTTCTATCATCCCTTGTAGATAGGAAAATAGTGCGTAGATAAAGACAACAATACCCATCATTTCCAGCAATTCTTCAACTGTTGCTATCAAAGCATATGCCATGTCCTTCCCATACAACTCTAGGTAATACCCATGCAAGAGTTCTACCCCAATAGCGCCACCTACATACATAGCACCAGCCAAGATAAACAAAAAGCGCGTTTTGCTTGGAAGATGACCAATAAATTTCAAATACATCAGTAGAATAAGACTAACAAAGCCAGCACCGAGTAGAACCCAGGCAGAGTAAAATAATCCAGTAGCCTTGAGTCCTGTTCGCAATGGCTCTATTGTCCGTTCATGAAGACTAATCGCCTCGTCCATTGATAGGCACAAAAAAATTAGTGAAAGCCCTAACCAATGGGAGATATAACGAGCGCCAGTACTTTTCTTAACTACTGTGATTACTGCTAGTAGGACAGAAGAAAAAATGAGGAGAGATGATGAAAACCAAGCTGGGATATTTCGCTCGCCATTAACATCTGTTAGTTGCACAAATCCGAACAACCGCTCGTGACCCAAAATATTTTTAGCAAACTGTCCAATCAGACTGAGGATAATAAGAGTCAGCACTATCGACGTTAGCACCCGAAAAATCCTCTTGGGAGAGAGGGAAAGTGTCGAATTCATCTTCTTCTATTAAATAAGGTGGACAAAAAGATGAGCATAAATGCTCATACTTGCGGTTTATAAAGAATTGGAAAAGCCTCTAAAACCCAGCTAACTCCGATTTTGTCTACACCCCGAAGCGAACTCCTGTCTTTAAGATAGAAGTCGAATTGTTGGTTGAACCAGGTTAAGGCAGAATAAAGCTTCAGTTATCAAAGCTTTAATTTTACTTTAAGGAAAGTTTAAAATATTTTGGCTGAAATTGCATCAATCCTTTACAAAATTTTTTGAAAAGACTTTTTATCTAAACTAAATTAGAGTTTAACTATCGTCCGGTTAAGTTAGGCTTAGTAGTGTTAAGCTAAAAATTAATAGTTATTGCTTAACCTGCAAATAGAATATTGTTGAGACTAGTCTGAGTAAAAAAATAGGAATAGGTAGTTTTTCTTAGTCATCAAAAAGCAAAAAAATGCTGGATTTAACAAAAATTGCCGCAAAAATCCCTGGTATTAGTCAGCACCTGAAACGGGAAGCTGCGGCAAGCCGCCAGCGCCTTGAACTAGCTCAAGAACTACTTTTGCAAACTAATCTCCAGCAAGAAAAAATTGTTGAACTGCAAGAACAATGGCGCGATCGAATGACCTTTAGTAGCGCAGTTCCCATAGAACCTCTTGATACTCGTCTTGAAATCGGCACACCACCAGAAAGCCAGACCGTTTTCGCTACAGATGGCTCTCAGATTTCCCCTTCTCACCACGAAATCGCCTATTGCTATCTAATTAATGTTAGTCGGGTCATGTTGCACTATGGGCAAAGTTTGTACCCACTCTTAGATAGTCTACCTGAAGTATTTTACCGACCGGAAGACTTGTATGTCTCTCGTCAATGGGGTATCCGTACTGAGGAATGGATGGGTTATCGGCGCACAGTTTCCGAGGCTTCAGTCTTGGCAGAAATGGCTTGTCGGTGGGTTAATCCCCCAGGGCCTCACTTTGATATAGCCAATCTAGCGATGCTAGATGGTTCCTTAATTTATTGGTTCCTAGAGACTTTGCCAGGGGAAGCACGCGATCGCATTTTGCTGCCAATTCTTGCTGCTTGGGAACAGTTACGTCTAGTCAATGTGCCTCTCCTCGGTTACCTTAGTGCTTCTCGTAGTGTCGAAGCCGTTAATTTTCTGCGGCTAGGGGCTTGTCCTCACGAAACTCCTAACTGCATAAGCCATTGTTCTAACCTTGCCAATAAGTTGCCTTGCCAAGTCGTTGACCCTTTACGAGATGCTACTCTGTGGGCAACTTTGCTAGAACCCGGTCAACGCGGTCCTCTGTTTCGCAGTTCTGTAAAGATTCTCGATTTGTACCAAAATCACCGCATCTACTTCTGTTACGTCCATGTTGGCACAGAAATTGCGCGTGTCGATGTCCCAGAGTGGGTGGCGCTCAATTCTACCTTACTAGAACAAGCCTTAAGTTTGATGTTAGCCCAGGTTCACAAAGGTTATGGTTATCCGGTTGCCCTTGCAGAAGCTCATAATCAAGCAGTAGTGCGAGGTGGCGATAGGGCCCGCTTTTTTGCCTTACTAGAACAGCAAATGATTCGTGTTGGTCTAAGAAACGTAGGAATTTCCTACAAAGAAGCCCGCAAGCGTGGCAGCATAGCCTAAATTAGAATTGTCAAACTCCGCTAATAGGGGAACTATCTAGATATGGCAGACTCTACCCGCATACTCTTTAAACAAGATACAGTGCTCAAGCAGGAGCCAATTCAATCAAGTCAGCTGCCTAGCAATAAACTTCAGGATATTTCTGTAGGTACTATCCTGATTCTCGATACCTATGAAGCACCTACTAGCAAGCACATCAGAATTAGTCTCAAAAATCTGGAAATTAAAGGTTTAAAGATGAACTGGTATGCTTATGAAGACCACGTTACTATCCTTAAAGATGCAGCTAAACCCGTAGAAACTGTTGATAGTAAACTAGCTAAACAGCAAGACAAAAGTTTTTTTAAATTTAACACCAACAGTTCAATTGTCTCCACTCAAAACAGCTTACTCAAACTCGTTTTCAATGTAGATACAGTCATTAAGCGAACTCCTACAGAATCTAGTCTTCTAGAGGAAAAAGCTAAGCAGGATATACCCGCCGGTACTGAGCTGATAATTTTAGCAGACAAGCCCAATGCCAATAAAGAGATTAATTTCTCTATTGAGAAAAGTCACATTAAATTCACTTTAAAAGACATAGAATTCAAGGGGTTTAAACAAAACTGGTATGCTTTTGTTAAACACGTTGGTGTTCAATTAATCGGCTGATTATAGCTATATTAAAAGTCTGATTCATCAGTCAAAGTCTCAATCAGTAAGTCCATTTGTTGCTGTCGCTCTGTGAGAAAAGTGTCGCATTGACGCAAGTACTCAGCAGCTAAAGTAAACTGCCGGAAAACTTCAGCTAGTTCTAACTCACCAGTTTCTATTTGCTCAAGGATCGTTTCTACTTGAGCGACAGTAGCTTCGTAATTCCAATCTGCCGGAAAAGAGATGTCAGGTTGTTTTGAACTTGAATCAGAGTTACTAAGGGGATTAATCATCGGAACTTTGAGTGTAGTTGTTGATAATAACTCTTAACATTTTTTAGACCCAAGGCTTGTTCTTGTCTTATTACCACAAATAGGGTATTTATAGACAGGTGCAGAGCTGATATCGAGATAATTGTCACTCTACTAGGTGTTTTTTCCTATCCTTTCTAGAGAAAACGTGAACTTAAATTAAATAAACACTACGAAATATATCCTTACTCAACCGAGTTTAAACTGATGTGTTGTTTTGCTTTAGCTTACTTTCAGTCCCTTGTGAGTTGAACTACTATTTTTTTAATAGACTAAGTCTCTGTCGCTAGAGGATGTCGTAGATGTTAGAAGCAGAACGGTACTACAAAATCCTTGATCTAAGGTCGGGAGCTTCACCGGAGGAAATTCACCAAGGTTACATTGATATGATCTGGGTTTGGCATCCTGATCGTTTCACAGGTCATCCACGCCTTCAGCAGAAAGCTCATCACAAGTTGCAAGAAATCAACGAAGCTCACGCTTGTTTGCGTTCTGTCAGAACTAGGAGTAGAAGCAAAAATTTAAGGTCTAAATCTACCTACCCTACCTACCCGCACCACAGAGCCTCCAAGCCTGGTTTGTACCAACCCCCGGTTAATCAGACTAGTAGAGCAGCAAGTAATCAAAGTACCAAAGAATACTCTAAGCGGTTTGTTAGACCCCAGTCTCGTGATATCAACGATTGGTTGGACTAACTGCCATATTTAGTAGGTTTTCGAGCAAGCATCTCCCCCTCTATACCAATAGTCAAATTAGAATGCGTGACGGTTTTACTCGCACGGCTAGGCGGCTCTTTTCTGACAAGTACAAGAGGTTTTCTTAAGAGCCGCCTTCTATAGAAAGTTTCAACTACCGGTACTTGCTAATCCAGGCAGTTGTTCATCTTCTGTTGGCTCTGGTGGCATTCCCAGAACTTCCCGATACATCCTGACATAATCAACAGCTGATTTATCCCAACTGAAGTTCTGCTTCATTCCCCTTTGCTGTAGGGCTTTCCACATGTCTCTGTAGTGGAAACCTTCCCAGGCGCGAACCATACAGGTATAAAAATCTAGAGGCTCGTAGCGGTCAAAGCAGTAGCCGGTACCCGTTTGGTTATTAGGATCGTGGTGAGAGACAGTATCAACTAGACCGCCAGTACGTCGCACAATAGGTATACAGCCATAACGCATAGCTATCAATTGGCTTAAGCCACAGGGTTCAAAGCGTGAAGGCATTAAGAAGGAATCACTTCCTGCATAGATACGTCGTGCCAAAGTATCACTATAAAGCAGTTGAGCTGACACCCTCCCTTTGTAGCGAGATGCTAATTGCCATAGTTGGGTTTCGTAGTAGCGATCGCCTGTACCTAAAACAGCAAATTGGCAATCAGTGTAGGATATGAAGCGATCAAGAACCTGAATTAACAGGTCTATTCCTTTTTGATCGACCAGGCGCGTTACCATACCCATTAGAAAAGCCCCAGAGTTGACCTCTAGACCTAATTCTTCCTGTAGAGCAATTTTGTTTTTCCGGCGCAACTCAATGGTTTCAGCAGTGAAGTTTTGCTCAATGTACTTGTCAGTTTCTGGATCGTAACTTTCGGTATCAATCCCATTAAGAATGCCTACGGTTCTGCCACTAATAAAAGAGAGTAAACCTTCTAAAGTTTCACCGTACTCAGCCGTGCAGATTTGTTGAGCATAGGTGGGGGAAACGACACTTACTCGGTTAGCAAATTGTACTGCTGCTGCCATGATGTTATGACCTTGCATATACCAAGGACACCAGGTAATTTGATCTAAACGCCAACGCCAAGGCCCTTGATAGGCCAAATTATGGATAGTGAAGACGGTGCTAATGTCAGGAGATTGATGCATCCAAACGGGAAGCATGCCAGTGTGCCAGTCATGGCAGTGAATAATTTCTGGTTTCCAGTAGTTCCAGGCAAACTCAGCGGCCCCATTAGAAAACAGAGTAAACCGCCAATCTTCGTCCTCTCCACCGTAAACATTACGACCTGAAAAAGCAAGATGCCCAAACAGATAGAGAGGAACATCAGTGCCGGGTAAAACCGTTTCATAAACAGCGAACGACTGGAACATCGCATAGCCCCACCAGATTGGTTCCTTGGGGATCTCCATTTTGTCTGGTAAAAAGCCGTAGTAGGGCATGAATATGCGTACATCATGACCCATGCGTTTCAAAATTTTCGGCAATGAACCAACTACATCCCCCATTCCACCTACCTTGGCAATAGGTGCTGCCTCTGCCGCAACAAATAGAATTCGCATAGCCCAATTAAATGTCCTGAGTATTACAGCAAGTTAAAGATTACACGTACTACTCACCATTTCCCAACCTAGTTAAAACGGCAGGAAATGATTTGTAGAGAGTCAGGGATTTTAACACCATTTCACCTGTCATTAGTTAATGATTATCCAGAAATATATTTGGATTACAGATGAAATGGTAGAGAAAAAATGGAAATACCCGTCAAGAAGCGATGGTTTATTGTGAATCACGCTGAATTTCAGCAAAAATCTCGTCTAAGATTTCTTGTGCTCCTGCCTTTCTTAGGCGTTGGGCAAGTTCAACACCCAACTGCTCAGCTGCGCTAGCCTCACCAATTACTGTGTCTTTTACGAGCTTTTGCCCATCAATACTGATTACCAGACCAGTTAGGGTCAGTGTGCTACCTTCTATCTGAGTGTTAACACCAATTGGCACTTGACAGCCGCCTTCTAGTTCCCGCAGAAATGCTCGTTCAGCATGACAGCGTTGAGCAGTTGAGGTATGTTCAATGGCTTTTACTATTTCCAAAATTTCTCTATCACCAGCCCGACATTCAATGCCTAAGGCACCTTGCCCAACAGCATGGAGTGATAGTTCTGAGGGCAAGACTTGGTGGACTCGTTCTTCCATTCCCAGGCGTTGCAATCCTGCTGCTGCCAAAATAATTGCATCGTACTCACCAGCGTCTAGTTTCGCCAGTCGAGTGTTGAGGTTGCCACGAATGTCTTTAAATGCTAGGTGGGGAAAATGGTGGCGTAGCTGAGCTAAACGTCGTAGTGAGGAAGTACCAACTACAGCACCTGCTGGCAGGGTTTCTATCTGCTTGTCTTGATGCTTCTCATGTACTACCAGAGCATCAGCTGGATTTTCTCGTTCTGTAACAGCACCCAAAAATAAACCATCAGGTAGATTAGTAGGCAAATCTTTTAAGGAATGGACAGCAAAGTCAATCTCATTGTTGAGCATGCCCAGTTCTAGTTCTTTGGTAAATAGCCCCTTGTCTCCAATCTTGGATAAGGCAACGTCCAGGATCTTGTCTCCTTGAGTACTCATTGTCTGGACTTCAAACTCCCTCTCTGGAAAGATTTGTTCCAGTTGTTTTTGTACCCAATAGGTTTGAATCAAAGCTAGCTGGCTTTTACGGGAACCAATGCGAACTGTGCGAGGAGGACTGCTAGTAGACATAGAGCGATCGCAAGAAAACAGGCGGATATATTCACCTAATCTAGACTACCGCAGAGGGTGACTCCTAATCTGCTTTTGCTCTCTCTTTATTGTTGTTGTCTTTCCTCTATGGGGGCTAGAGTTACTAAATTTACTCTTCCCGCCCAACTTTCTCCTATTTGTGATGGCTGTTAGGACAAGTCTGCAAATCTTGGCTGATTAGACTTTCGCTGATAGCTAAGTCATCCTCTGCTACTGGCTTTAGACCAATCCAACTGTCTACTAATTTTGTATCAAATCCCACCTCTCGGCGCTCACTAACCTGGATGAGAGGGCGGCGAATAAGTAATGGCTCTTTTACCATTAGCTCTAGGGCAGTCTCAGCATCAATTTTTTCAGGAACTACTTCCCCCGATTTTACCTGTGGGGCGGTGCGGTTAAACCACTCGGAAACGGGCTTATCGCCGAAAAATAAGCCCAGGCTCTCAACTGTCCAATTTTCCGTCAATAGGTTTTGAGAGATTACCTGATGACCAGCAGCCTTGAGCAGAGTCTTTTGTTTAGTATTGTTAATGCAGCCTGGTTTTTCATAAAAAATCACTTTTGCCATTGAAATATCTCCTATGGGCTATACCTAGGTAATGCTCTAAAGACTAGCATCGAGAATCTTCAGGGAAGTGATCGTCATGGACAGCTAGGCTAAATTCTTTTGGCTATAGCAAATTAGGTTAGCTTCGATTAAAGAGCAAATGCCGGCTGATACAGCCATTACCAGGAATCTAGAGATAAAATTTTCTACTCAAGACAATCTGAGGAGTGAGCATGGTTCGTTTGACTGATAGACACCCTATTTTTAACCGTTCACTGTTATGGTCGATTTCTTTATTTTCAACTGCCTTGTTTATTCCCTTAGTATTTGCTCAATCTTTGTTAACTAGAGCTGAGGCTGAAAAATTTGCCTCAAAGCCTTCTCAAGAAGAGTCTTTACGACAGACTCCCCAACAATTTCAAATTAAGCCCTCAATAGAGGGAGGGGAAAATACTCAGGTAGTTGAGCCAAGTTTATCATCGTCGCCGCCGGACACCTCTGCTGTAAAGAATCAGCCATCATCTCAAAAGTCTGTCGTTGAGAAGTCTATTTCCTCACCCTCTCAATCCCCCTCTCCCAGACCAATAGCTAAGGAAAAATCTGAAAAATCTTTAGCTAACTCTCAAACTTCACTAACATCTAACTCTACAGCTCAAACAAAAGAAATAAGTTCCCCCAAGACGGAGAAACAACAACTGAGCCAAACCAAAACTTCTACTAAAAACAAGATTCAAGTTCCCGATTTGTCTCAAAACCCTCCTTCAGTAGAGATTCGGGTGGCTATTATCAAAGAAGTTGACTCTCTAGTAGTAGCAGCATCTACTCCCACTGAGCTAGTTGATGGTGATGGTAAAGTTGTGGGCAAATTGCCAGAAACTAAAGGTACAAATGTCTTACCCAATGGCACAAATCTACGCATAGGTAATATGCAGGTAGCAACTGGAATCTGGCTGATGCCAAGCAAAGATGGTTTGGTTTTTGTCAATAACCGTTGGTACAGGGGAGATATCCTACTAATTTCTGAGGGTAGTACCCTTCTGGCTATTAACTACATTGATCTAGAATCATACTTAAAAAGTGTGGTGGGAGCAGAGATTTATGAGCATTGGCCAATGGCTGCTTTGAAAGCACAAGCAATTGCGGCTCGGTCTTATGCCTTAGTTCATTCTCTCAGACCTGCCCATGCTTTATATGATTTAGGTAATACTCAGCGTTGGCAAGTTTATAAAGGAGTTGAATCTGAAGGAAACAGGACAAGCCAAGCTGTTCAGGAAACTACTGGAGTTTTCCTAAGTCACAAAGGTGGAATAGTTGAATCTATGTACGCCGCTTCAGATAGCATTGTTACCAATGTTTTTGGTGGTAGAGGAATGAGCCAGAATGGAGCTTACAAACTGTCTAAGCAGGGTTATAACTACCAAGAAATTCTAGCCAACTATTATCCTGGCGCTAGTTTAGGCTGGATTGAAAACAAATAATCTAGATAAATATAGACTTTCTTAACAGTTTAATCTTGAAAGTTCACGAGGAAGTCTGCCGGTAATGGATAACAACCCATCAGTTAATTAGCTCCTCTTACCTAATAACTTATGATCCATTACCGGCGAAGCCGTTCAGAAATTGACCCTACAAAAAGTTAGGTTGATGGCGAATTAAGTTGAGGAATTCTTCACGAGTTCTTTGGTCTTCCTGAAAAACACCAACCATAGCACTGGTTACAGTCCAAGAACCGGGCTTCTGAACACCCCGCATGACCATACACATATGGGTGGCCTCCATGACAACTGCTACACCTTGGGGTTCCAAGACAGTTTGAATTGCTTCAGCAACCTCGCGGTTTAGACGTTCTTGCACTTGTAAACGTCTTGCATACATCTCGACAACGCGGGCTAACTTACTCAATCCCACCACTTTTTGGTTTGGGATGTAGGCGACGTGAGCCTTACCCATAAAGGGCAGCATGTGATGTTCACAAAGGCTAAAGAAATTGATATCTCGGACGAGAACCATTTCGTTGTGACCTTCGTCAAAGATTGCTCCGTTAATTATTTCTTCGAGGGATTGATTGTAGCCGTCGGTCAGGAAGCGCATGGCTTCTGCTACCCGTTTAGGAGTCTTGAGGAGTCCTTCGCGTTCTGGATCTTCACCAACATTTAACAAGATGGTCCTTACAGCCTCCATCATATCTTCGTTGGATTCTGGCGGTTGCGGCTGTATATTTGGTTTTTTTCCGTTATGGGTATTGCGGTCTGGTCGAGTCTCGACACGAGCCTTAGCATCATTTGTATCAGGAGTTGAACTAGAGTCGGAGCGAGGGGAACCATTGGAAGAGGCAATAGTCATGATTATTTTGAGAAATTTTTGACAAAAATGAGTGAACTTACGGTCAGAAACTTACTAGAAACTCAGAGCTTGCATCTGGGTTAAATGCTTCTAAACCAATGCTTAAAGCAGGAAAAGGTCAGAGGGTTGATTTTTCTTTCCTTTCTCCTTGTCCCTTTCCCCGTCTGAACTATTGATTTAAAGATTGCGGCAAGATGTGAGTTAAAGAGCCCCAGCACTAGGCATTAAGGTTACAGACTCAATGACAGCTCCTTCTGGCAGCAGTGCAGTGTGTAGAATCGACTGAGCAACAATTTCTGGTGTTAACATTGCCTTGCGGTTGAAATCTGCTTTAACTGTCTGTGTGTCCCAGATGGAAGTATTGACCGCCCCAGGACAAATGGTAACAACTCGGATACCGTTGGGACGTTCTTCTAGAGCCAAGGTCTTTGAGAGAGCAATTAGACCAGCTTTGCTGACGCTATAAGCTCCCCAATCAGGAAAGGCTTGTTCACCGGCAATTGATGCAACATTTATAATTGTGCCTCGCTGCTGGTTACGCATGGCAGGTAGAACAGCCAGAATGCACTGAAACACGCTAGTTAAATTTAGGTCAAGAACTCTTTGCCAGTCAGACAAAGATGTCTTGTTCAAGGGGTTGGTGTAACCCATACCAGCATTGTTAACTAGAATGTCAATCTGACCCAAATCTGCTGCGATCGCACTAATCTTTGGCTCTACCTGTTCAATAAGCGCCAGATCTAGAGCATAAACCTTGGCTTCCACCCCAGCATCTCTAGCTAGAGTTGCTACTGTCTCTAACTTTTCCTGAGAACGGCTGACTAAGGCAAGGTTAATCCCGGCACGGGCAAAGGCCAAAGCTGTTGCTCTGCCAATACCACTGCTTGCCCCAGTAATCAGGGCGCGTTTTTCAAGATTTGAGGCCATGAAATTTTCCAGTACTCTCTAACTAGATGCTCTCATCGCATCCTCTTTTAATTGCTGAAATTTAGTTTAATTACTGAAATTTGCTCTGAGAGCCACTCACCATGATGGGACAATTTTTTCAATTCTGCTTTGGGAGTAGACAAGGATTCAGCACTGAATTAGCTTTAACACAACAAATTTTTTCCTGCTTTCGGCTAGTAAAGATTCTCAGATTTTTTGGTTAGCACTCAGACTATTGAGGCATAAGAGAGTCTTCCTTCAGCTGGTATTGACTTGCAAACTCAACAACTACCTTTAGATTGATAAATATGTAAAAAATTGTTACATAGATTATTATATCACTTAGGTTGAAAGGAAGTGAAACAAAAGCAATTTAAGGAGCAAGAGCTATTCTTGCCCCTACTTTTACCGCGATACATGTCTGCCTGACCCGCAACTCCATATTCAAGGGAACAGGGAACGACTTTAGTAAAGTAGCTTTGAGGCAAGACAGACTTCAGGCGGTCAGTTCGGTATAGACACCGATATTACGGAACTTCTGGTAGCGTAACTCCCGGCGTTGCCCTGCACTTAACTGGGTTAGTGTTTCCAGGTTTTGTAATAGTGCCTCTTTTAAGATCACCGCTGCTCCCAATGGATCAGAATGTGCCCCTCCGGCTGGTTCAGGTAAAATTTGGTCAATAATTCCTAGGTCTTTGAGATCCCAAGCTGTAATTTTTAAAGCAGCAGCAGCTTGTTGTGATTTTCTAGAGTCTTTCCAGAGGATGGCTGCACAGGCTTCAGGAGTGGCGACGGTATAAACTGCGTGTTCAAATATTAATAACCGATCACCAACACCAATGCCCAAAGCTCCACCTGAACCACCTTCCCCAATGACCGTACAAATAATCGGTACATCGAGTCGGAACATTTCTCTTAGATTGTAGGCAATCGCTTCCCCCTGACCTAGTTCTTCTGCCTTGACACCGGCCCAAGCGCCAGGAGTATCGATAAAGGTCAAAATCGGCATCCCAAAGCGATTAGCGTGTTCCATAAGGCGCATTGCCTTGCGGTAGCCGCCTGGAGCAGCCATACCAAAATTTCGAGCAACATTGTCCTTGGTATCTCGACCTTTTTGGTGACCTAACATAACTACAGCGCGCCCTGCTAGTCTACCGACTCCACCGACCAGGGCCGGATCATCATAGCCACCGCGATCGCCATGCAACTCAATCCATTCATCGCTAATTGCTTGAATGTAGTCTAGGGTACTGGGACGCCTGGGGTGACGTGCTAGCTGTAGTCGCTGGGCTGGAGAAAGGGTACTGAAAATTTCCTGACGCAATTCTCCTGCTCGCGCCTCTAGTTGGCGAATTTGGTCAGATACATCAACTTCGTTTTCCTCAGCAAGCAGGCGAATCTGGTTGATGCGTGTTTCCAATTCAGACAGGGGCTTTTCAAAGTCGAGCAGGAATGTTCTGGGTTCTGAGCTTGACATAGTTTTTCAGCAGATGAAGGTTGGTAAGCTAACTGCTCAATAGGGGTCTAAATCCGTGTTTGATTGACACCTTACCAATTTGATCCATTTTCTCTACCGTAATCTGATTTCGTCCCCAAGAAAAGTTAGTGTGTAACTTTTCAAATTCCAGCAGCATAGATTCGGCGAAACAAGCAAATAGTTGGCGTGCTGGCACATCCATATTGACGATTTGCATGATTCGCCAGTCTATATCCAAAGAGTGTTCACAGATGCCACCATTGAGGACGTATACACCTGGGTTCTGGATCTTAGTTCCCAAGTTTTTGGGATACCCGCCGTCGATCAAAAGACAAGGTTGCTTGAGAGAAGCACTATCAATTTCTACCCCCTTGGGCATACTGGCTACCCAAACAACGATATCAGCCAGGGGCAATGCTTCTTCAAGACCCATAATTTTGCCGCGACCAAGTTCTCCTTGCAAGGCTTGCAATCGCTCTTGATTTCGAGCTATTAGCAGTAAATCTGCTACGTCGGTGCGAGCATCTAGCCAGCGGCAGATAGCACTGCCAATATCCCCAGTTGCACCACACACTGCTACGGTTGCTTTCGATAGTTCAATTCCCAGTTTTTGGGAAGCTTGTTCTACCTGGCGGCAGATAATGTAGGCTGTATGGGTATTGCCTGTTGTAAATCGCTCAAACTGTAGTTTGACGTTGCGCACCTGCCTCATCTGTTGCAGGTTAAAGTTTTCAAAAATAATCGAAGAAAAACCTCCCAGGGCGGTAATGTTGATACCATTCTTTTGAGCATGAGCCATTGCGTTCAAGATTTTACGCATTGCCGCCTTGATGCGACGGTTGGCAAGCATCTCTGGTAGAAAGCATGATTCTACGTACCGACCTTCTATTTCTTGGCCTGTGATGCTTGTGACTTTGATTGTATCAACGATTTGGGGAGGTGCAGAACACCAAAAATCAAGCCCTTGGTCGGCATATTCTGGATAGCCTAACTCTTTGGCAACGGCTTGAGCATGTTCCAAACTGGTAAGATGACCGATAAGACCAAACATGTATTGTTCGCGTGTAAACCTGCCAATCAGGTATAAATGGGGATAAAGGACACAAATAGTTAACGACTCTTAACGATATTACAAAAAATTGCCGCTCTTGGAGAGCGGCTGGTTAAAAAAACATTGACTATTTCGCAGCAAGTCTCTGGCAAAATTGATTATTGTCTCTTGCTCAGAACTGGGCAAAAGCTGGTTGTGGCTCAGAAACAACAGTTAGACTGAGAGGATCAAACCCCAACTGCTGAGTAATTCTTTTCCTAGTTAAAAGGCGGTATTCCCAGAAATGCTCTCCTGCGGCGCAAAGACCTAAATACATATTGATAAATTGGGGTTTCTTGCATATTATCTCCCAAAGCTGTTGCCAAAATTGAGCACGGATTGCCGGTCGCCGTATACCTTGATGCCAAATTAGTTGTACTAACAGTCGCAGCCCTTTGCCAGCCGGAAAATAGGCATTCTGACCTTTTCGAGATTGATTAGTAATATTGAGACATTGTTGAAAGCAGCGTCTGAGGTAGTTTTCTGGTTCGTACAGCTCCCAAATGGCTTCGACGTACTCACTAGCAACTTCAGCAAGCGGACGGCTAGGTACGAAGTTCATCAAAGAATTTTGGTCTCCTACTTCGACAACTCCGACATCTTCTACTAAACGCTGCTCTTGCTTAAGCCGAGTCCACAGGGCAGTATTAGGAAGGGCTTGGAGAATGCCCACCATCGGTTGGGGAATACTGGTTGCTTCGGCAAAGACTTGAATTCGCTCTCCTGCACCCGTTTTTTCTCCATCGAAGCCCAGAATAAATCCAGCGTAAATCAGCAATCCGGCTTGGTTAATGGTTCGACAGGCTTCTACCAAAGAGTTACGGGTATTTTGGTATTTACGGGTAACTTGTAGGCTGTCTTGGTCTGGGGTTTCAATACCTAGAAAGACAGAATAGAAACCAGCGTTGACCATCAACTCTAGTAATTCAGCATCCTCTGCTAAGTTAACGGAGGCTTCTGTGATGAAGCTAAAGGGATAGTTATGTTCCTCCATCCAAGGAATTAATTCTCGTAGCAGGCACTTAACATTGCGTTTGTTACCAATAAAGTTGTCATCTACGACAAAGACAGAACCTCGCCAACCTAGGTCGTAGAGAGTTTGTAGCTCAGCAAGAGTTTGACCTGGCTCTTTGGTGCGTGGTTTACGACCATAGAGACTGATGATATCGCAGAATTCACACTGAAAGGGGCAACCACGAGAAAACTGAATTGCCATCGCAAAATATGAGTCCCGCTTCAGTAGTTCAAAACGGGGGATGGGGCTAAGGGTGACATCCGGCTTTTGTGCAGCACGAAAGATGCCTTGCTGTTTTCCTTGGGCGATCGCTTCTAGAAAGATCGGAACAGTTATCTCGCCTTCATCTAATACCAGATAATCTGCTTCAGAAGCTAGTGCATGTTCTGGAACTGAAGTAGGGTAGGGGCCACCCACAGCTACTTTCTTGCCCAATCTTACAGCTTTTTGAATTAGCTGGTGGAAGTCTTCTTTCTGGGCAAGCATAGCTGAGAGGATGACCAAGTCACACCACTCCCAATCAGCGTCCGTTTCTAAAGTGACGTTGCGGTCACGAAAACGAATTTCCCAATCCTCTGGTAAGAGAGACGCTACCGTAATAATTCCTAGAGGGGGAATGACGGCTTTGAGTCCAGCGATCTCCATAAAGCGATCATATGACCAGAAGGTTTGAGGAAAGCGGGGGTAAAGTAAAAGTGCTTTCATTAGTTTTTTCCTAAAAAATAAAAAACTTAGGCATTTCATCCCCTTATACCACCGCTCTAGGGCAACTGATTGGACAATTAGGTTAATTTGCGCTAAGCAGCGGTTAGTCCCAAGGCAGACATACGCATGATTTCGCGGGTGGAAAATCCAATGTTGCTTAAAGCTTCACCGTAGGCAATCATGAAATCTTCAACAAGAGCTTCTTTCTCCATTTCCAGAACTTGAGCATCTTGCTCTACTTCATTAAGCATACGCCAAATAAGTGGCAGGTTTTGACGGTTTGCTTCTTCTAGTTCTACTTTAGACTCTTGAAAATGTTCTTTCAGCCAAACTTCACCAAAATTGAGATGGGTGTACTCATCTTTTACTACACCTTCAGTAATTTTCCTAGCGAAGGGGTCAGCAACTGGGATATAGATGTTATAGGCAGCAATGGCAAAACATTCAATAATTAGTGATTGAATTAGCAAGCAAGTAACGACTTTGCCAGAGGACGCTGCTGTTTGGAAATTGCCATGTAGATTGGCGAAATACTTTTTGGCAAATTCCATATCTAGGGTCACACCCAGATTCTTACCACAGGCCTGAAAACCTTTTTTGTGGCGGTTTTCCATTTTTGAGAGACGAATTAGCTCATCTTTATGGTCTGGCAGCAGTTGAGCTAGTGTAATGTAATTATCGTGAGCCTCTTGTTCCCCTTCTACAACTATTGCGTCAATACGGCTGTAGGCATCTTTATAGGTTTCACTTTGGTAATCTAGCTCCCGATTATCGGCTAGTTGCTGCATATGTTTAATTTCTCCTATCTGTAATAATTATGCTGTGAGACAATTTTCTAACCTTAACACCACAGATTGAGGGTAAGGATTGAAGAATTTGATTAGGTTTTGACATCTATCACCGCCAACCTCTCGGAGGCATAACGGAAAATTCTTGAGTAGAATATGGTGCTTTTGGTCTGTCCTTACTACTGTAGTCTTTTAGGCAAGACAAGATAACTAGCCATGTTATATTCTACTGAGCTTTATTGAATGGTTCTCTAGATAGAGAATATTGATTAGATATTAAAAGCATAGAGTCAAATCAGTATTAATGCCTATAATAGCCCAGGAAAACCGCCCAGCCCGATGGAGAGAATTGCTGATCTTGGTTGTACTACTGCTGGGGGTAGTTGTAGTTTTCCTACCGCTAGGCATTGTTATCCTAACTTCCTTCGCACCTACTGGTGAAGCCGTTGGCCGCTTTATTTTGCCCAAAAGACTAACTTGGGAAAATTATCAGGAGGCTTGGCAACGAGGAAACTTTCTATTAGCTTTTGCTAACTCAACCTTCGTAGCTTTAGCTGTGACTGGTTTTCAGATTATTACCTCAGCTTTGGCTGGTTATGCTCTAGCAAGGCTGAAATTTCGAGGACGTCAAGCCCTACTTCTGATTATTTTGGCAACCCTAGTCATTCCCTTCCAAATTTTGGTGGTGCCGATTTTTCTAGTTCTGAAGTGGGGACATCTAGTCAATACCTACGGCGCACTGATTTTGCCGACAGCTGTAAGCGGCTTTAGTATTTTTCTCCTGCGCCAGCACTTTCTAACAGTGCCACAGGAATTGGAAGAAGCAGCAGCCCTTGATGGGGCATCCCGGCTACAAATCCTTACTCAGGTGATGTTACCTTTATCTCGACCGGCATTAGTAACTCTGTTCCTGTTTACCTTCATCGGTGAGTGGAATGATTTATTTAAACCTCTGGTTTTCACTACGCGACCAGAGTTGAGGACAGTACAGCTTGCTGTGGCTGATTTTCAGGAGCAGTTTACCAATAACTGGCCGCTCTTAATGGCTGCGGTAGTAATTGCGACGGTGCCAGTAATATTGGTTTTTCTGATTGGTCAGAAACAGTTCATCCAGGGAATTGGTAGTACTGGTATGAAAAATTGAGTCGGGAGATGGGGAGACAAGGGGGATGAGAAAATAAACAATTTCCTTGTCCCTAGTTCCCTCTAATCGACAATTTTCAATTCTCAATTCTCAATCGAACAATTTGCTCGCCAGTATCGTCAATAGGTACTTCAATCACTTCACCGGACAGACGATCTAGACAATTAAGGAGCGATCGCAAATGGGGAGTACTAGCACCAGTATCAACATACAATCGGTCAGATAGACTGCTCAGACGCTTCCAGGTGGTGTAGAGTTTGCCAACTGTTTGCTCTAGTACAGATGCCTGTCTAACCAAATCAGCAGCAGTACTTAAGCAGTCTAGCCGCAAGGCCTCGTCTAGTGCCATTTCCATGTCCAAGGCAGAGTTCTGCAGGGCTTGTACTTGAGCGGCTGCGTCGAGATACTTAGCTAGCGAACGGGCATCAGAGGTCACCTGTTTGACGGTATCAACATCGGGACTGGCTGCTACTTCTTGCTGCAATGACTTGAGGTGAGTCTCTGGTAATTTCTCCATTTCTTTAACTAAGGGGGCTAGGTAACGCGCAGGCATGTTACCTGCGGTAGCTTTTTCCTTTACCTCATCTGGTAGCAATTCTGACGACATTGCCGTCCACTCATCGGATAGCTGTTTTACCTCGCGGCGGGTGATGCGATCGCCTTTTTGAGCTGCATCTGTTACTAGCTGCTGTACTTCTGGAGCAGATTTAGCAGTTTCGACAAATGCTCGTTTACTGAAGTTATTGATGGAGTTAGTATCAAGTTTCCCCTCAGATAAAAGAGTATCAGCACTGTTGGCAAGTTCAATGAGGGAGTAAGCATAACTTTTGCTTATTTCTCTACCTTTTAGCCAATTTAAAAATCCTGTTCCCCTGCCGTCGCCACCTTTTTTCTCTCTATCCCTGACAATGCGTAGGATTCGCCCTCGCCAGATTTCTGTTTGTAGGTCAAAGCGATCGCATACTAACCAGGCATTATCGACTTGCCGTTGGAACTCATACTCTTGAATTTCCTCATCTTCTGGATCGGGCAAATTGAAATTCAAATCAACTGGTTGCTCAAGGACAGCAGCCAGGTCTGCAGTAGATTGGGGGATTTCAACCATGGTTCGCAACCGTTGAGTAGCAGTCGGATTATTATGGCATGATTCCTGGATATAAAAGTATTTAACTATTAGCTTGACTCGACCCCTTGTGTGTGGAGTGTCGGGGCTTTGCCTAGAATAGGTTTTGGGTAAACAAATGTATCTGTAACTTACATATTTGGCAAGTTTTGGAGAAATCCTCAAATCCTCTCCTTGTCTCCCCATCTGTCACAATAGTCAAATTAAATTTGCGACAGCTTAGTAGGGAGTATCTAGGTTCTTCCCCAGCAAGTCACAGTTATCCAGCCCCGAAGTAACAACTGATACTCCCCCGTCTTTCGAGCGGAGGATTATCACGTTATGTCACATTTAATATTATTTTTTCTGCCCGGAGGCAAAATTGGATCATTTGGCTTAAGTCTTGCCAATAGCAGTCCTGAATAAAGCCTAGGAAGTTGCTATCTCTTAATCAAATGACCCTTTAGCTTCTCTGCTGAGGAAATCAGTGAGTCTTAGACCGGTAAGGGTTCATTAGTAATGCATTTCTTGGCACACTGTCTAGCACAAGCTTTGCAGCCGACGCAGTTTTCTGGGTTAGCAATTCTCATTATTCTGCGGAATTCATCATCTTCTTCATCTTCTATAATTTCTCCGTCCTCATTGAGGGGTACTAGCTCAAGTACGTCACGACCGCATATTTTAAAGCATCTGCCACAGCCGAGGCACTTACTCCAGTCAATGTCTTGAATAAATTCTGGAGTCCAAGTATCACCACCGCGAGTTAGACCAGTTAAAGTTGCCATTACAAGTATTCTCCTTCTAATTTATCCGTCGGCGCTCTTTCTTCTCTTCCAAAATACTATCGTGATCTCAAGGGTTTTTTTATTAAAAGATGCTGCATTTGTAGTTAAGAAAATTGTGTTTTTCCAAACACATATTGATTAGTTAAATTTGCTACAAAATATTTTTATTTGAGTTAGTTGCGAACAATTCGCATAACAATTGCCAAAAGTCCAACGCCCAAATGGCTTGAGTTGAGAAAACTATACAACCAAACCAAATTCAAATTTAGCATCTCTTTACCCCTCGGCAAATGCAATTCTTTGTAAGGGAACTTAGCCTCACCAATTAGATCTACTGTAAAGTCTGTGTTACGAATATTTCTTTAGGAATTGATTACTCTGAGCAACCAGAGAAGAATAGAAATGCTAATAGCACTCATCACAATCACAACGGCAATTAAACCCCCTAACAGCAAGACAATAAATAACCAATCAGTCCTTTTTTTAGGTGAGGGAGTATCGAGGTGAGATTCTAGCAGCGCTACGTTTTTGGAGTTGGCTTTCCATCCCGCATCAAATAAATCTCCTAGCACAGGTACAGAACCCAGAACAGTTTCGAGCAGAATATTCAAAACCATCTGTATTAGAGTTCCTCGTGGTGTTCGTAGCCGTGCGGCTTCAAAGACGATGTATATCGAGATAATACTTGCTAGTAAGTCACCACCGCCTGGTAAAAGACCAATGAGGGGGTCAAGTCCGACACGATAAGGAGTGCCTGGAATGGGAATAGCATTATCAAGTAGGTAACCTAGCCTACGCAAGCGCCTAAGACTAGAATTTTGGGTATTGCTGATTGCTAGATTTGAAGACTGGGGAGGACGCTGTGACATGGTGAGGTTATACGGGCAAATGTCAATAAATTGGCTTCAAACAAGGTAATATTTAGTTTCTGATCAGTGCAGGGTACAAGGGATACTTATCGATGAGCAACGAAGTAACTCAGTGGTTAGACAAAATCAAGGAACTCAAACAGCAACTGGCAGATAGCATTAGAGAGCGTGAGGTGGCGGATGAAAGTGCCAATAAATGGCGTCAACTCTACACGACAGAAGCACAGCAACGCCGCAGCCAAACTCGAATTGCTCAAGAGGAAATTGAAATCCTCAAAGCACAAATCCAGCAGCTTCAAGATGAAAGCTCTAGTCTGAACTCAGATAATTCTGAACTAATATATGCAGTTGAGCAAGAAGTAGCTCAACTGCAAACTATTGAGGAATTGAGGAAAAGGTTAACAGAAGTAATCTTAGAGCGAGATCACCTCATTGAAGCTTTAAAAGTTGAGCAGGTAAATCATACTCAAACCCGCCAAAGCCTAACTGCTGTAATTGGAGATACCATTGAACAGCTTTCCAAAGAACGTGGTATTCACCAGTCAAACAAAGAGTCTGAGGCGGAGTTTCAGGAAGTTAAAAATTAGAAATTGGTGAAGCTAACCATCCAGTCCCATTACTGAGGCAACTGCTGAACTTGTAGCGGCTATACCCTGCTTACAGGGGTTATTGCAGTGTTCAATCGCCGTATCTGGATCTTTGAGGCCATTTCCCGTAAGAACACAAACGACAGTTGCTTCTGAGGGTACTTGGTCTTTTACCTTTAACAAACCAGCTACAGAAGCAGCAGAGGCAGGCTCACAGAAAATTCCTTCTTGAGAAGCTAGCAAGCGGTAGGCATCAAGAATTTCGGTATCAGTAACGCTATTAAATTGCCCTTGACTAGCTTGTTGTGCTGCTACAGCTTTCTGCCAACTAGCTGGGTTACCAATACGAATTGCCGTCGCTAGGGTTTCGGGTTGAGGAAATCTCTTTCCCGTGACAAGGGGGGATGCCCCAGCAGCTTGAAATCCCATTAGTTGGGGTAGGCGATCGCACAAGCCGTGCTGATGGTACTGGCAAAATCCCATCCAGTAGGCAGTAATGTTACCCGCATTGCCGACAGGAATACAAAGCCAGTCGGGAGCATTGCCTAAGTTATCTACTATCTCAAATGCTCCTGTTTTCTGTCCTTCTAGACGATAAGGATTAAGGGAATTTACTAGGGCAACGGGGTAGTTTTCTGCTAGTTCTCGCACAATTTCCAAGCAGTTGTCAAAATTACCCTCAATTGCTAGTACTTGGGCACCGTAAAGTAATGCCTGGGCTAACTTACCGAGTGCCACATAACCATCAGGAATTAGTACAAATGCCTTCATGCCACCACGACGAGCATAAGCTGCAGCAGAAGCCGAGGTATTACCTGTACTAGCACAAATTACGGCTTTCTCTCCGGCTTCCTTTGCCTTAGAGATTGCCAGAGTCATCCCTCGGTCTTTAAAGCTGCCGGTGGGGTTAAGACCATCGTATTTAACCAACACTTTCACCCCTCTACCAATAAGTTTACTTATGGCTGGTACAGGTATCAGCGGAGTGTTGCCTTCTAAGAGTGTTACTACCGGGGTAGAGTCAGTTACTGGCAAATAAGAGCGATAAGCCTCAATCAAACCTGGCCAGGCGACAGGTCTAGGAGAAACTGACTCAGAAGCGGTGTAAGGGGTTGTAGACGGACTTGAAGCCACGGTCATTAAAAAATTATGAAGTGTGAAGTATAAAGTTAGGAAGTAAAGTGCAAGTTGTCAATTGTGACAATACAACAACTTCAGCAATTGACCAACTGCTCACTCTATTCATACTCTATCCTTTACACTTCATCGAGCTGAAAAATCCTTCATCTTTTTCTATTTTCTTAATGTGAAGGATTTTGGATGACGGGTTTTTGATTGGTCAGCTTGGGATTGCTTACTTTTCTGGGCTTTTCTGTCTTGCGTTTCTTGATTTTCGGTTTGTCTACGATGTTTGTATCCCAATCTGCCTCTACCCAAGCTGGTTGAGTTTGGTCATAGATCATCTGCAATGCCGCAGCTGCGATCGCTTGGGGGTCATACTCCTCACTCAGATCCCGTACTACTGGCAAGAATGATGCCATACGTTCCCCAGCTAGTGCCTCACGGAGCTGATCTTGTAATTTTTCTAGTCGTCGTGCCTCAATTTGGGAACGGTTAGGTATCCGGGATATCTCTAAAGTTTGCTTAACTGTCCGTTCGATCAAGCGCAGCTTGCGACGATCTACTGGCTGAATGATGGCAATTGCCGTTCCTGTTTTACCAGCACGACCGGTACGACCAATGCGGTGAATGTAGCTTTCTGCTTGGTCTGGCAGGTCATAGTTAATCACATGGGTAAGATGATCAACGTCTAGACCTCGTGCTGCTATATCCGTTGCCACTACCCAGCGTACTTGACCTTGGCGGAAACGAGATAACAAGCGTTCCCGTTGGTATTGGCTCAGGTCACCATGATACTCATCTACGCTATGACCTACGGCTTGTAGTTGTGTTGTCAACTCAGCTGCACAACGTCGAGTTCTGACGAAGATGATCGCTGATTCAGGATCTTCCATAGCCAAAATGGGATGGAGGGCTTTTGACTTGGGACAACCACGGGGAACCATGTAAGCCCGCTGTTCGATGCGTGCTGGTGCTGCTTGGGTTTGTTTAACAGCCACTGTTACCGGAGACTTAAGGAATTTGTCAACCAAATCCCGAATTTGTCGTGGCATCGTTGCTGAGAAGCAAACTGTCTGACGTTCAACGGGTGCTTGTTTAAGAATTTTCCGAACATCATCGATAAAGCCCATACTGAGCATTTCATCAGCTTCATCAAGGGTTACCCAACTGAGTTGGTTCAGCTTGAGATCACCTCGGTCAAGCAAATCGATAATTCTTCCCGGAGTACCGACAACAATCTGTACGCCTCTTTGCAGTCGGCGAATTTGTCGATCCATTGACTGACCACCGCAGACCGTTAAAATACCCAATCGACGATCATAACTGAAGTCGCGGATTGCCTCGGCCACTTGAGAAGCTAACTCTCTGGTCGGTGTCAGAATCAAGGATTGGACGGCCTGCTTGTTAGGATCTATCTGCTGCAACATGGGCAGAGAAAAAGCAGCTGTTTTGCCTGTACCAGTCTGAGATTGACCGACTACATCACGTCCATTGAGCAGATCAGGAATTGCCTGAGCCTGAATAGGTGTAGGTGTGACAAAGCCTATTTTGTGCAGTTGGTTGATAAGAGCTTCGGACAGACCTAAGCTTTCAAAGGAAACGGTCATAAGTTGTTGTTCGTTGTTAGTTTTCAGTTTTTTTGTTCTCTGATTGAGAGAGTTTAAGCTGAAGATTTTACCCCAAAAGAGAAATCTTCGTTGTTAGGGTTTCTAGTAATGCTTAGTCCCAGCATTACTTTGGGCAGAACAGGTAAGAGCTTGTCTTAGCCTTTGCCGTTGGCCTACCGAGTCAGGTATCGAAAAAAGTTGCTTGAAGGTATTAGCCCTATTCCTACACTCAACCTACCAGCCTAGCCTGTTGTGAGCCAACTAAAAATCTGCCTTTTGCCACCCTTGCCATCTGTAACCCCTAACAGACAGCTAAGGTCGGACTAGGCACTACAGAACCATACAAATCATAGAAGTCAGCATCAGTAACTTTCACTGTGGCAATTTTGCCTAGAGGCGCATCACCTTGAACATAGACCAAGCCATCTACCTCTGGGGCAAACCGGGCAGAGCGACCAATCAATTCACCCGTTGCGGGGTTTTCTTGCTCGATCAGGACGTCAACCACTTTGCCCATTTCGGCTTGATTTTTTTTCAAGGAGATAGGCTGTTGAGCTAGCATCAGGGCATCTCGACGGGCATCCATAACCTCTTGGGGCAATTGGTTAGGCAGCTTGTATGCTGCTGTTCCTTCTTCGCCAGAAAAGGTAAAGACTCCTACATGATCAAACTCGTGACGTCGGACAAACTCCAGCAAGTGTTCAAAATGCTGCTCCGTTTCGCCAGGAAATCCGACGATAAAAGTGGTTCGCAGCACAGCCTCTGGTAAGGCAGCTTTTATCCGCTTGATGATAGCGTCATTTACCTGTCCTTGCCAGGGCCGGTTCATGGCGCGTAGGATTTCTGGATGGGAATGCTGTAAGGGCAAATCCAGATAGGGAATGACATTGGGGGTTTCCTGTATTACTTGAATAATTGATTGTGTTAATCCCGTAGGATAGGTATAGTGCATCCTAATCCAAGGAATATCCACTTCGCCTAATGATCGCAGAAGAGAAGCTAATTTCGGTTCACCGTAGATGTCCGTACCATAATTGGTCGTAATTTGAGAAATTAAGATTAACTCTTGGACACCTTCATCTGCTAGCTGCTTTGCCTCAGCCACAATGGATTCAATAGATCGGGAGCGCTGATTTCCCCTTAGATGGGGGATTATACAAAAAGCACAACTGTAATTACAACCTTCAGCAATACGTAGGTAGGCGACACCTTCAGTAGTTGTCCGGTAGCGCGGTACTGTTTCATCGGCGATGTAGGTCGGTTCTGCTGAAATCTCTCGGACGCGCTCACCCACTTCAGCCCGCTGAATTACTTCAACGATGCGGTTGTAGTCACCAGTTCCCACTACGGCTACAGCTTCTGGTATTTCTGTCAGAAGTTCCTCTTGGAAGTGCTGTGCCATACAGCCGGTGATAACGATTCTTTTATCGTTTTCTGCCAGTTCCACTAAAGTGCGGACTGACTCTTGCCGAGCAGATTCAATAAAACTACAGGTGTTTACAATAACGTAATCAGCTAATTCTTCATTATTATCTACTTGGTAGCCTGCCTGTACCAAAAGGCCTAGCATGTGTTCAGTGTCGATGCGATTTTTTTCGCAGCCTAGGTGGGAAAATGCAATACTTGGCTTGTTGCCCATGCGGTTATCAGTTGACGACTTAGTCGAAGGGGGGAATCGCTCTTGTCGATGAGCATTCTACAACATCAAAGTTTTTTTTGTTTACAAACACTCCACCAGTTTGGAGGTTTATTGCCCATAACAGAACTTACTTTGTCTATTGTAGATAAAATTTTGTTTAGATAACTAGCACTTTGGGGCTATTTGTGCAAATACCAAGCATAACCCTTAAAGGAGAACATATACACATAGGCCATAAGTCGCCAATGTTTTCAGTGTAGATACGTGAACTTAGAGCAAATTTTCAAGACCCCAAATCCAATTATTGGTGTTGTTCATCTGCTGCCTCTCCCCACCTCTTCCCGTTGGGGAGGGAGCCTCAAAGCGGTAATCGACAGAGCAGAACAAGAGGCAACTGCACTAGCATCTGGGGGAGTAGATGGTCTGATTGTCGAGAATTTTTTCGACGCACCATTTACCAAAAACCAGGTAGATCCGGCGGTTGTCAGTGCGATGACCTTGATTGTGCAGCGGCTGATGAATTTAGTAACCTTGCCGATTGGGATCAATGTTTTACGCAATGATGCCCAAAGTGCCTTGGCGATCGCCACCTGTGTCCGTGCCCAGTTTATCCGGGTCAATGTTTTGACAGGAGTTATGGCAACAGATCAAGGATTAATTGAAGGACAGGCACATCAACTACTGCGCTATCGTCGGGAACTTGGCTGTGATGTCAAGATTTTCGCAGATGTTCTGGTTAAGCATGCACGACCCTTAGGTTCGCCGAATTTAACTACTGCAGTGCAGGAGACAATCCAACGAGGCTTAGCCGATGGGGTGATCCTGTCAGGTTGGTCAACAGGTAGTCCTCCTTCCCTTGAAGACCTGGAATTAGCCTCTGCTGCTGCCCAAGATACACCAGTTTTTATTGGTAGTGGTGCTAACTGGGAAAACATCTCTACTTTGATGCAAGCCGCAGATGGAGTTATTGTCGCCAGTTCCCTCAAACGTCGTGGCAGGATCGAGCAACCTATTGATCCAATTCGTGTTAGTCAATTCGCTGAAGCAGCAAAACGACCAGTTTCAGCAACTGCTGAATCGAAACCAATTTCTGCACTCAAGCTACATTCGTAAGTAGACCTATTCAATTAGTTTAGGCTTAGCGCTAGCGCGAGGGGGCACGGTAGCGCCTCTTGATGCTTTTAGATTAATTTTCTGAGCAAGGGTTGGGCTTGTCACTGGAAGATTAGAGATGGGGAAAAACAATTTATCAACCGTAAATCTAAAGTATTTACGAGAAAAACCCCATCTCAAAGTCTAAAATCTAACACTCAAAACCCATACCGACTACCCCATAACAACTAGTAACCAACGGTAATTATGAGTCGCCGACGTTCTTCTCCCTGGATTCATCGCTGGTCGCGCCTGCTGATCGGTGCTATCTCCATCGTAGGTGCCATTTTAACCGCCTATTTAACGGTGGAGAAACTAACTGGCGGCACTGTCGCCTGCACCGCTACTGATGCGGCTGCAAGTGCTGCTAGCTGCAATGATGTCTTATCTAGTCCCTATGCCAGTGTTTTTGGTCTGCCTCTAACTTTATTTGGCTGCTTTGCCTACGTAGGCATGGCAGCCTTTGCCCTCAGTCCTTTAGCCGTTAACTTGGAGCAAAAGAAAGCTCTCCGTTCAAAATTAGAAGATTGGACTTGGTTGCTGCTCTTTGCTGGTGCGACAGCAATGACTATTTTTAGCGGTTACCTAATGTACCTGCTGGCTTTTGAAATTAAAGCGGCTTGCCCCTACTGTATTGGCTCTGCTTTGTTTTCTTTAAGCATGTTAATTCTGACTATTATTGGTCGTAGTTGGGAAGATATTGGTCAAATTTTCTTCATTGGCATTGTGGTAGGAATGGTAACCCTAATTGGAACCCTGGGGGTTTATGCCAATGTAGGTAATGTGGCTAGTTCCAATGGTGATTGCACCCAGATTACCCTCGCCCCTCGAAATATCCAGCCGCGACCTAAAATAGGTGGCTGGAAAATTACAACTACCTCTGGGGAAGCAGAAATTGCTTTGGCGACCCATCTCCAAGAAATAGGTGCCAAGAAATACAGTGCTTACTGGTGTCCTCACTGCTATGAGCAAAAGCAACTATTTGGTGAAGAGGCATTTAGCGAAATCAATGTTATTGAGTGTGCCCCTGATGGCACAGACGGTCAGCCCCAAGTCTGTCAAGATGCTGGAGTGCAAGGTTTTCCTAGTTGGGAAATTAATGGAGAATTAACTTCTGGTGTTAAAACCCTAGAAGAACTTGCTGATTTATCCGGCTATCAAGGTTCACGGGAGTTTAAGTACTGCTTGCCAAACTCCTAACTTTTGGCAATTATTAGTCATTAGTCGTGGGGAATAACTCAGAGATAATTTGCCAATTGACTAAACAACTATTGGTTAGTGATAGGTAGACAACTAATGACTAATGACTAATAAATATTATGAAACCAAAGTTTAAAAATACGGTTGCTTGGCAACAGGCTGAACTCTTGATGCAACCAGCTTTTATTCGTATAATCGACCAAATTCGCAAGCAGTTAGACCAATCAGATTGGAAAGCAACCTATGAGAATATTACAACACCCATTCCTGGATATCAGCTTCGTTTACAGAAACAAAATACTTTAGTAAGCATTGATTTATGGGAGTTATGTTATCAAGTATGTTTTC
The DNA here is from genome assembly GCA_049683475.1 of Coleofasciculaceae cyanobacterium. Lineage (GTDB taxonomy): Bacteria > Cyanobacteriota > Cyanobacteriia > Cyanobacteriales > Coleofasciculaceae > JBAUJE01. The sequence goes on from JBAUJE010000239.1 coordinate 53,854, forward strand.
TTGACTATAGTCCCGTTCACTCGGAAATTGAAAGCAAGGAGGTAGAAATTGATACTAACTTGATGGATGAAGATGGTGAGGTTGACTGGCATTATCTCGATACAAAAGCAAGAGAGCTAGTAGAAAAAGTTTTTGCTGAGCTGCCAACTATTTAAACTGTCTGTACTATGTTTGTTGGAAATGGAAAATTGTTAATTAAAGGGAATAGGGAATAGGGAATAGGCAACAGGGAATAGGGAATAAGCTGTCACGCAAATAAACATTGCTTGTTGGGACAGACGCTCTGACGCGGAGGTGAGGAGGTGAGGAGTAACAACACTGGATTACATTATGCTACCCCATCACCCCAGCTCCCCTGCTCCCCATCTCCCTTATCTCTCCTGTTCCCCATCTCGCAACTCCAGACTCCCTTAAACCCAGAGCTTTGTACCTGATCACAAAAAAAGAGGGTCTAATGATTGAAAAATTGCACGATCTTCAGATAGCTGCTCGGGCAACCTTTGAGCAAGCATTTGAAGTAATGATTCCCGTTAGTTTTGCCAATGATTTGGCAGCTAAGCAAGCAGCAAGTCAAGGTGTTGCTCTAGTCGATCACTCCCATTGGGGAGTGTTCTCCATCTCTGACGAGGATCGACTACACTACTTACACAACCAGAGTACCAATGACTTTCAAAAACTCCAGCCGGGACAGGGCTGTGATACAGTTTTTGTCACTTCTACAGCGCGTACCATCGACTTAGCGACTGCTTACGTAACGCAAGAGTCCGTATTAGTGCTAACTTCTCCCCATCGGCGTCAAAAACTTGGGGAGTGGCTAGACCGTTATATTTTCCCCATGGATCGAGTGATATTGAAGGATATCTCTAAAGAAATGGAGATTTTCCGACTGATTGGGCCTGAAAGTGAGGCTCTTTTAGCTAAGTTGGGTGTTGAGATGTCTCTCTCTCAAGCTAATGCTAGTCATCAAGAATTCAGTTTAGGGGAGCTTCAGGTGCGTGTTGCTGTAGGTAGTGGCTTGGCACTACCGGGATATACTCTTCTGGTTGATGTTGGTGAGGCGGCTTCACTATGGGAAAAGCTAGCAACAGCAGGGGCAATTCCTTTAGGCGATCGCGTTTGGGAACAGTTGCGTATTGAGCAGGGTCGCCCTAGCCCTGACTACGAGTTAACAGAAGACTATAATCCTTTAGAGGCTGGTTTGTGGCAGACTATTTCCTTTGACAAGGGGTGCTACATTGGTCAAGAAACTATTGCTAGGTTGAATACTTACAAAGGTGTTAAGCAGCAACTTTGGGGTGTCCGTCTCCAGAAAGCTGCTCAACTAGGAGCAACAGTAATGCTGGGAACAGAAAAAGTTGGCAAGCTGACTAGTTGTACACAAACTGAGCAAGGTTTTTTCGGACTTGCCTATATACGCACTAAGGCAGGTGGTAAAGGTCTAAAAGTGCAAATTGAAGATCTAGAAGGGGAAATTACTGATGTTCCTTTTCTAAAAACGAATCCTCAGTAGAGAAGTTCTCAATTTTTCTTGATTCGGCCGATATCAGTCAAAAATAAATATAACTCAAGTTGTTTAAGCCGTTTTCTGATGGGAACGCCGAATCGGAATCTCAATTGTAAACTCAGTGCCTTGCCCTGGTACAGAAGAGCAAAGTAATCGACCAAGGTGTTCTTCTACCACGATTTTATGACTAATCCAAAGACCTAAACCAGTTCCTTTGCCCACTGGTTTTGTTGTAATCCAGGCTTTAAAAAGTTTACATTTCACATCTTCTGTCATACCTAGTCCATTATCTCTGACGCGGATTAACACTTTCCGATCATCTTTTGTTTCTGTGCTGATCTGAATACGAGGTAAGGGACAAGCAGTTTGTCCCTGGACAGTTAGGCTGAGGGCAAGCCGCTCTTCTAAGGCATCGATGGCATTACTAATGAGATTCATAAATACTCGATTTAGTTGCCCTCCATAACACTCTATCTTCGGTAATTGCCCATACTCTTTGACGATCTGAATATCTGAGCGAACCCGATTAGCTTTCAACCTGTTACCTAAAATTAGTAGAGTGTTATCAATACCTTCGTGAATGTCTACCTCTTTCATATCGGTTTCATTCACTTTAGATAAGTTTCGTAAAGACTTAACAATCTCTTGAATGCGCTCAGCTCCCACTTCAATTGATTTAACTAGTTTAGGCAAATCTTCAATCAGAAAATCAATTTCTAGTTGCTCTAATTCTTCTTGCATTGTCTCATTTGGCTGAGGGTAATTACGCCGGTAAAGGTTAATTACATGGAGCAAGTCTTTGGTTTGAACTCTAGCAAAATCGATGTTATTAGTAATACAGTTAAGGGGATTATTGAGATCGTGAGCTACGCTAGCCACTAGTAAGCCTAGACTAGACATTTTCTCCGTCTTTATTAGCTGATCTTGAGTTAGCTGTAGTTCCTCAAGAGTCTGCTCTAGTTCAGTTGCTTTGGCATTAGCTCTCGCTTCGGATAACTCTAGCTCTTTATTCCGTTCCTCTAGCTGTGCTACTGTAAATTTTTCCTTTTCCAACAGATGAGCTTGGGCTAGGGCAATTCCTACTTGAGCGGCAACAGCTTCAAGAAGTTCAATTTCACTGCGGCTCCAATCACGGTATGTATCGCACTGATGTAGACAAACAACACCGTTGGGTTGACCTTGGTAAGAGGTGCGAATGGTCAACATTGATTTGATTCGCATTGCTTGACACTGATTTTGCATATCTCCTAGTAAAGATTCTGCGTAAACATCAGTTGAGGCAATCGCTTGTTCGCCTGCCAGTACCCTTTCAATATAAGGATTACCCGTCACTTGCATCTCATAATACTGTACTGAGGAATAACCTGGTTCTAAATACTCAGCAACAAGTGGTAGCCTCGGCTGTGGTGCTTCACAATACAGAAGAACGGTGCAGCGATTAACTTGCATAGTTTGCCCTAGCTGAGTCACCGTAGTTTGGAAAATGTGCTGTGCATCCAAGGAAGAACGAATCTCTGTGGTGATGTACTTGAGTAACTCGGCGCGGTGATAAGCTTGCCGTAGGTCTGCTTCTGCCTGCTTGCGTTCAGTAATGTCAGTATGAATGGCGACGGTGCCAACAACTTCACCGTTGGTATCTCTGATCGCGTCGGCACGTAGGGCTATTTGTTTAATAACTCCGCTACGGGAGAGCATCTCCACTTCACCTTGCCAGGAATAACCCTTAAGAGCAGTGGTAAATACTTCTTGCCAGATGTTGGAGCCAGAAAAAAGGAGAGCAGAACCACCCAACTTTTTCAGTTCGGACAGTGTGTATCCAAACATTTTGCAAAACGCCGGATTAAGATAATTCAGTTGTGATACCATGGCATCAGTGATGCTAATGGCATCACTGGTATTTTCCACGGCTTTACTAATACGCAATAATTCTGCTTCTGTTTGTTTAGCGGCAGTGATGTCTTCTACCATACTCACGGCAAATAGGGGATTGCTTGCCTTATCTCGTACTAAAGAAAGGGTAAGGCGTCCCCAAACTAAATGTCCCTGTTTGTGGAAATACCGCTTCTCCATTTGATAGGAAGGTATAAAACCGGCTAGCAGCTGCTCGTATAGTTGTAAATCAGTAGCGACATCATCGGGATGGGCAAATGTCCGTTGGCGCAGCTCTTGTTCACTATAGCCCAACATTTTTTGCAGAGCAGGGTTGGCTTTGAGTAATAAACCGTCGGGTTCACTAATGGCAATTCCCAAAGCCGCAGCTTCAAAGATCGCTCGGAATCGCACTTCACTCTGCCTTAGTGCTTCTTGAACTTTAAAGCGCTCTGTTACATTACGAAAGTTAAGGACAATACCACTTACGGAGCTTTCTGCTAGCAAGTTGGAGCCTGAAGCTTCCAAAAAGCACCAAGATCCATCTTTACAGCGATAGCGGAAAACTATAGGCTCTGAAGTTATACCTTCCCCTGCCTCCAATAAGTTTCGCATTGCTCTTGCCACAGTTTTCTGATCTTGGGGAGCAATGTAACTTAAAAAAGGTTGCCCTACTAACTCAGTAGCGGAGTAACCTAAGATGCTCTTGATCGAGGGACTGGAGTATTCAATGGTGCCATCAGCTGACAAAATCGTCGTTAGGTCAGACGATGGATACATTAACGATTCTTTGCGGGAGAGCTGAGTCGTCTGCCATTTAGTTTCAATTTTTGCTAATTGGGCCTCAACTTTTTGCCGCTGCTTCATTTCCTGGCGCAGATGTTCGACAACTTGTTCAAGGGCCTCTGTTTTCTCTCGCAAGCGTGCTGTTAATTCTTGATTTGCCCGTTGCCAAGTTCCTTGCAGTTGTTTATGCTTTGTGGTGTCTGTGCTGATAACGTCTAGGCGACTATGTTTACCCTTTTGATCAGAAACTAATCGGGCTCGTTCACGCAGCAAGCGAATCTCACCATCTGGTTGAACGATTCGATAGTCTATATCGTAGCTTTTTGTTTCCCCGAGTTGCTCTATCTTTGCCCTAACTTGCTCTCGGTCTTTGGGATGTATTACTTCTATCCTTAAGTTAGGGTTGAGCAAAAAATCTGAGACTGGACGTCCGTAGACAACTTCTACGGCAGAGTTAAGGTAGAGCAACTCACCTGTTTGTGTGTCTATTGACCAGACAACATCTTCTAATAACTCAAGGATTTCGCTTGGCATAAGCTTAGCTTCAGATGTCTGGTTTTCGGTTTTGTACTGAAGTTTATCTAGCTTTGCTTGCTTGTTTAGTATAGTATCCATTCAAAGTTTGATAATTTTGACTGGCTTTTCGCTCTCCTTGCCCTAACTTCACCCAGACGTACTAGCCTCTGATGTAAGCCAGTTGAGCAGATCTAATTACTCCACCCAGCGCGGTTCGACCCAGCCGCCCACCCTAAGCGCTAAGCCGAGTAGGACTCCGTTGCGACAAATTGCTCCAGACCTTACCAGCAATATTGTGGTTGCTGATGTATCTTCCCAGACAATTGTCACAGTCGGCTGTGATACAGGTCACTGTGATTCGAGAAAGGTTGCTGATTTAACTAAGCTTCGATAAGAGAAAGTTGCCGATTCTAGGTTTTTTATTATATTTTTCTGTGACCAAGGCTAATTCTCTCAAGTCAAGAGTCTGCCCCTAGCTAAGAAGCTAATCAGGTGAAAGTCCCTTAGAGGAGAGCCATTCTCGATTGTATAGTCGCGACTGATAACGTGCTCCACTGTCACAAAGGACGGTTACTATGGTATTTCCAGGCCCCATTTGTTTAGCTAGAGCCACGGCTGCACCCACATTAATACCTACTGAGCCACCCATGAACAATCCGTCCTTCCTCAGTAGTTGGTAAATTACCCTTATACACTCCTGATCATCAATTTGAAGCGCGTCATCAATGGGTACTCCCTCCATATTAGCGGTAATGCGACTATTGCCGATACCTTCTGTAATCGAGCTACCCTCAGTTTTAATCTCGCCTGTTTTGATATAGCTGTAGAGACCACTACCCATTGGGTCAGCTACCACTAATTTAATCTTAGGGTTTTTTTCCTTGAGATACATAGAGACACCGGCGAAAGTGCCACCAGTACCTGTGGCTGCTACCCAAGCATCAACTTTGCCATCAGTCTGCTGCCAAATTTCTGAACCAGTGGTTTCGTAATGAGCTAATCTATTTGCCAAGTTGTCAAATTGGTTAGCCCAAATGGCATTTTCCATCTCAGCGGCTATCCGTCCAGAGAGCTTTACATAATTATTAGGATCTTTGTAGGGTACAGCAGGAACGGGGCGAACTTCGGCTCCCAAAGTTCTTAAGGCATCCATTTTCTCTTGAGATTGAGTTTCCGGGATAACAATTAAACATTTATAGCCCTTGGCATTACAAATATGAGCTAAACCTATACCTGTATTACCAGCTGTTCCTTCAACTACTGTACCTCCAGGTTTGAGTAAACCGTTCTTCTCTGCATCTTCGATAATGTAAAGTGCTGCTCTATCCTTAACGGAACCACCTGGATTGAGAAACTCTGCTTTACCCAAAATTTCGCATCCTGTTTGGTCGCTAAAGCTGTTGATTCTAATTAGGGGTGTATTGCCAACTGTTCCTACAAAGCCTGCTTTGATATCCATTTTTTATTTTTATTTTCTATAAAGTAGTTTCTTTAACTTGAGCCTCTACTAGCAATCAGGGTGGGCATTGCCCACCCTGACGCTAAACTCTATACTTTCTACTTATTAGGCTGAGGTGTCATCCGCAGGTAGGGCTTGATTGCTGTGTAACCCTTGGGAAACTTCTCTTCCAATTCTTTCGGATCTTTCAGGGTTGGTACAATCACACAATCGTCTCCGTCTTTCCAGTTAACGGGAGTTGCGACCTGATAGTGATCTGTTAACTGTAAAGAGTCAATCACCCGCAAAATTTCCTCAAAGTTGCGACCTGTGCTAGGAGGATAGGTAATGGTTAGTCGCAGTTTCCTTTGAGGATCAATGACAAAAACGGAGCGTACTGTTAGTTTTGCATTGGCGTTGGGATGGATCATACCGTAAAGGTCAGAGACTTTTTTATCCGCATCTGCCAGAATTGGGTAGTTAACTGTGGTCTTCTGGGTTTCGTCGATATCTCCGATCCAGCCTTTGTGAGAGTCAACATCGTCAACGCTCAAGGCGATTACTTTAGCGTTGCGCTTATCGAATTCCGGTTTGAGTTTGGCGACTTCACCTAGCTCAGTGGTGCATACTGGAGTGAAGTCTGCTGGGTGGGAGAACAGCACAACCCAACTATCGCCGGCCCATTGGTAAAAGCTAATTTCGCCTTCTGTGGAAGCCTGAGTAAAATCAGGTACTGTGTCCCCTAACTGTAGAGTCATAGCTAAATATTTCCTTTTCCAGCTCAAAAGCAAAGCATGCATATGCTCTCACAAAACCGAAGCTTAGTCCCGGTCTTTTAAACTTATTTATCATTAGCGTGTAGCCTAGCTAGCAACATCCTCAACTAGCTCCCTACACGGATAAGATCTATGGGGCTTAACTAGGATTGGAATAAATCCGCCACTAGCCGGCAATTCTTCCTGAGATGATAATTCGCTTCAACTAGCTACAAGCTCTCCAGTCCTTAAATACAGGTTACTAGAAGGCAACTTGTCGTGAGGTAGTGAAAACAACAATTTTTACATTAGCAAATAAACTTAACGCTTTTCTCAGATAAAATGAGATGATAGAAAACAAAAATATAAACTAATTGGTAAGAGATTTAAATGTCTCTTCCAGCTGTGTTGTTGATAAGAGGAGTTAACTGGATGAAAAAATTGGTTCGTCTCCTGGCAGTAATTGCACTGTTAGTGGGGTGCTTAGGCTGGTCAGGGCTATCCCAAAGCGCCTTGGCTTCCCCTGTCGAGGTAAACAGTGGTATGGCTTGGGGAAATCCTACCCTGCAACCATCACCCGTCTTGATTGCCGAAGCTAGACTGCGTAACCCGGCCGATGCCAAGCTCAAAACAGAGTTTGGTCAGAAGATTGACTTGAATAACACTAACCTTAGGGCATTTCGCAAGTACCGGGGGATGTATCCCAACCTGGCTAGCAAAATTATTAACAATGCTCCCTACGAGTCAGTAGAAGATGTTCTGAAAATCCCGGAACTCAGCGATCGCCAGAAATCACTGCTCCAGGCTAATCTGGACAATTTTGCTGTGACTGATCCTGAGGCAGTTTTCATCGAAGGTGATGATCGTTTGAATAACGGCATCTACTAATAACCTCAGTGGTTGGTAATTCTTCAGACAACCCACTCCTTGAGGGGGGTGGGTTATTTATTAAAATTTTGGGAACATACTCGAATTGAATCAGCCCACCTCTGACCATCTCTCTCAGCCAGCTCTTCCTGACCAATTTGATGTACTGGTGGTGGGTGCTGGTGCTGCTGGGCTTTATACGGCGCTTTGTCTACCAGATAGTTTGCGGGTCGGGTTAATCACTAAAGATACTGTATCGACTGGTGCTAGTGATTGGGCTCAAGGTGGTATCGCCGCAGTCGTTGATCCTAGTGACTCCCTGCCACTACATGTTGAAGATACAATGCATGCTGGCGCTGGTCTTTGTGAGTTGGAGGCTGTGCAGTTTCTGGTTGAGCAGGCCCCTGCCTGTATTGAGTCTTTGCTAGAGATGGGAGTTGCCTTTGATCGTAAGGAGGGCAAATTGGCTCTGACTCTAGAAGCAGCACATTCTCGTCCCCGTGTACTTCACGCCGCTGACACCACAGGTAGAGCAGTAGTTAGCACCTTAACAGCTCAGGTTATTAATCGTCAGAATATTACCCTCCTACAACAGGCATTGGCTTTATCTTTATGGCTAGAGGAGCGTAGCGGACACTGTCAGGGCATAAGCCTGATCTATCAGGGTAAAGTGAGTTGGCTCAGAGCAGGAGCTGTAGTACTGGCAACTGGTGGCGGTGGTCAGGTTTTTGCTCAGACAACTAACCCCGATGTTAGTACTGGAGATGGAGTCGCGATCGCTTGGCGAGCAGGAGCAGTTCTCAGGGATTTAGAATTTGTCCAATTTCACCCCACGGCTTTAACTAAGATAGGTGCCCCCCATTTCTTGATCAGTGAAGCAGTACGGGGAGAAGGAGCTCACCTCGTAGATCGAGAAGGACACCGATTTGCCTTTGACTATCACCCCGCAGGAGAGCTAGCACCAAGAGATATTGTCAGCCGTGCTGTATTTAGTCATTTGCAGAAAACTACGACTGACCCAACGACAAGTAATGTCTATTTAGATTTAAGACCAATTCCGGATGAGCGTCTTGGCAGACGTTTCCCCAATATTATTCAAGTCTGCAAGCAGTGGGGCATTGACGTTTTCTGTGAACCAATTCCGGTAGCACCAGCTGCTCACTACTGGATGGGAGGAGTTGCCACAGATTTCAGGACTTGTACCTCTATTCCTGGTTTATATGCGGTGGGAGAAACGGCAAGTACTGGTGTCCATGGTGCGAACCGCCTAGCTAGTAATTCACTACTAGAATGTTTGGTATTTGGTGCTCAATTGCGTAACCTCAAGCCAGAGGACTTACAAAAGGTAGATGATAATTGCCCTCAAGAAGTCGAAGCCCTCGTCTTTGAAAATCAAGTTGATACCTGTTGGGCAACTCAAGCCCAGCAAATGGCAGAACTACGTAGTGAACTGCAACGCTTAGTGTGGCAAAGTGCTGGGATCTGCCGTTCAGAAGCTGTCTTAAGTGAGGCAATAGCCCAAGTCAAAATCTGGCGAGAGGAGTTCACTCGTTTGCCTTTAAGTCAACAGTTATTAAATTTACCCCCTTGTAAGACTCTCAGGTTTAACTTAGCTGGTGTAGAGCAACAGTTAAGGATTTGGGCAGAAACTTATAATTTATTAGATGTAGCCTACTTAATTCTTAAAAGCGCTAATTTTCGCCAAGAAAGCAGAGGTGGACATTACCGACTAGACCATCCTCAAGCAGATCCTAACTGGCAAGTCCATACACTCGTACAAAAAAATAGGTGGTGGAAATCGCCGCTCTAGTTATTCGTCAGAGTCGCCAAAATTGAAATAATTTACACAAACTTTATCCCGCTATCTAGTTATCAGCTATCTTAATTGCGGTATACTCTATAGTGAAGTGATTTAGAATTGTCCAGAATCCTCCCCCTAAAACTTATAAACATCTAACAATATTTAGTCAGTTATTAAGATGTTAAGTTGGAAAGGTGGTTGGATCAGAAAATTAAAAGCAAAATTAATTGGCTGCTAAAAATTCAAAGTTGGGGAGCATATCAACAACTATTTAGATTTGTTAAGCTAGAGAGTTTCTCACTAGGTTAATGGTGCTTAGTTTGCCAACGGTACTTTCTTGATGTATCGCTTAGCATATCTAGCACTTGCCATTCTCATGGGCTAGAAGGCTGTCGATTCTAAGACATGATGCTACAGGTCATCCACTCCAAGTGATGGCGAGAAGCTGCTTATCTGACTGCTCATGCTCAGCCTTTGATTAAAAGGTTTGAGGTAATTTTGTGTTTTATCATCGGCATCTAGAAAATAGTAGTGGAAAAAGTAGGGTGTAGGGAAGGTCTTGGACGGAGCAACTGAGTCGGCCCAAGACCATCTTTCTGTAGAGCAAGAGGCAAAAGACACCTAAGGGTTCCGGGGTTGTATATTTCCCCAAACCATAGACTACTCCCACAGGGTCTTGGCAATTACTGAAACCATTTGAGTTAGTCTGCTATATTCAAAGCCGTTGAATTTCGGGTAACTACTAGTGTTAAGTTATGATTTTAAGCTCATGTACTACTGAAGTTTATTACTCAAGGTCAATGTTGATTGGTAGGTTGGCATAGCCAGCGAATTAGCACTAAGTGCGTTCTACTCATTTGATTACTGTTAGAAATCTTAAAAAAAATGTCAAGTAAGGTAGTAGCTTTTAGATTACCTGAAGAGCTGATGCAAGCCGTTGTCTCCCAAGCTAAGGCAACAGGCAAATCCAAGACAGCTGTAGTAGTTGATGCTCTCAAAAAGGTATTTGGCTTTCCTGTCAAGGAGGACAGCAATGCCTCCCTCGAAGGAGTTCAAAATCAACTAGACACCCTAAGGGAAAAAGTCAGTCTCTTGAATCAACAGATACTTGAGTTAGAGCCTGAAGTATCGTTGGGGAGCAATGAGCTAGCTCCAGGAAAAAACAGCCTCACTTTAGGTCCTAGCCAAGAAGAAGTTGAGGCAGATATACTGCCAGTTCGCCAATCCGAGCAGCTTGGTGGGTTAATTGAACTAACAGACCTCAATTCCGAAGAACTCAGCAAAGAATTAGAACCGATTGAAGATAGAAGCTCAGAACGAGGAGAAGATCTTGAGCAACTAGCGGCTAAGCTTGAACAGCGTGCAAGAATGCTAGATCAGGTTCTCTCGGCTTGTGTAGACCATGTCTGTATGTATGACAGGTTAGGAAGATATACCTACGCAAATCCTGCCTTGATGCAATCTCTAGGCTTAGAGGGAACAGAACTCTACGGCAAAACTTGGCAGCAACTAGGTTTACCAGAAGAGACAAGGAAGCTTTTTGAGGTGAAACTCCAGCATGCTTTTGCTACAGGGCAATCGATAGCAGAAGAAATCAGCCTTCCTACTGTTAATGGAGTCAGGGAATACGAGTATATTCTCAATCCTATTCCTGGTGAAGATGGCACTGTAGAAGCAGTTGTTTACACAGGTAGAGATATTACAGAGCGCAAGAGAGCAGAAGAGTTGCTCCAGGAGTCGGAAAAAAATTACCGTAACTTATTTGAGTGGGCTCACGATTCCATTTTTATCACCGATCATTCGACTCGTCGTCTTTTAGATGTTAACGAACACGGAGCAAGGCGATTAGGATATACCCGTAAACAGCTGCTTGCCCTACCGTCAGAAGGAATCAGTCCACCAATGGATCCAGAACACCGTAAAGCTGTGTTGCGGCAGTTATGGCAAACGGGTAGTGTGGTATTTGAACACGTTCACAGAAGTAAAAATGGCACCATTCGACCGATTGAAGTGAGTAGCAGAGTCATTGAGTACGGCGGTGAGCTAGCCATCCAAAGCTTTATCCGCGACATAACTGATCGCAAACAAGCAGAAACTAAGTTGGCAGAAACTGAACACTTCATTAAGCAACTTGCCCAGATAGCTCCCTATTTAATTTACGTCAAAGACTTGACTAAGCAGCAGTATACATACTCGAACAATAAAGTTAAAGACTTCTATGGCTTGCCAGCCGAAAAAATTGAAAAGATGGGCAGGAATTATTTTAAAAAATATCTACACCCTGACGATTGCAACGAATTCTTCTCAACACAACAAAAATTAGCACAGGCAAAGGACGATGAGGTAATTGAAAGGGAATTTCGGATTAGACATACCAATGGTCAATGGCGCTGGTTTCATAGTCGGGAAGTTGTCTTGACAAGAAACTGCGAAGGCTTACCAGAAAAAATGATCGGTACAGCCATAGATGTTAGCGAACGCTTCGCTGACTAGACGATCTTCATCCTGGGTTTGGATAATATTTGTTGCATTGCTTGAGTATAGGGTCGCAATAAGCGCATTTGCTCCGCTTCGAGGCGGTGCCCGAATTCAGCTGTGAGCAAAGGTACAGTTTGCTCAACCAATTCCCATTCCACTTCAATGCTGGGAAAAACGAGAACACATAAAGGTAGTAGTTCTCTTTCTACTGCTTCCATGCTTTCTTCTAATAAACACAACCATAAGTAAGCCTGGAACATTTCTATATCTCGAATGCTAGAAGCTTTTACCCCAGAATCGTTGAGTTTTCCTCGACGACTAGAATGATTAGGGTATATTTCGCTAGCTCGCTGGTGTACAGCATAAGCAATTTCTCGGCTAGCAGGTAACATTCGACGAACGATCGCTAAACTCTTAGAATTTGGAGAGTGAGCCGCAGCAGCATTACATACTCTTTGCCAGGGTATACAAACCTGCTCCTCTACAAACTTGAAGTAAGGGCTTAGTAAAAGTTGCTCTGCCAATTTAAGCTCATTGAAGATGAAGGCAGTGCTAAAATTAAATTGAGTAGAGATAAAACCAATTAACCGTAAGTCATTAGTTATTAAATGTTTTTCCCGTAGTTCTAGCAATGTAGGTTGAATCTCTTTGTATAACTGTTCTACCATTGACAACCTTAAAGTTGGCATTAGCCAATTCTCAAAAAACTCACTAGAGATATCTATTTTTCTTAAAATTGGTCTTGCTTGAGATAAAATTTCTCCAGATATATTAAGGGGAGATTGTTGTTGATAAACTGACAGCAACTTCTCATAAGTTAGTTGAATATATAAAGCAATTTTTTCAAAATCAGATAGCTTAATTATATGGGGTATGTAAGAAAATACAATATTATCTTTGGTGCTAGAACATTCGCAATGGATTTTTAGCAAGCATCTAGCTTTCTCAACTGTTTTGGCTTTTTCTTGATAAGAAGTAAGCTTCAGTAGGTCATAGAAGTCTAAGTAATTCTCCTTGGAGCAGATAGTTAAAAAGTCAGGAACATATCGCTCTTGCCATGCTTGAACCAGGTAATCTGCTGAAATGTTTTTTGTTGCCATCATTTTTTCAAAATCTTGCTTAGCGATACAGTCAACCGCAAATAAAAATACAAACAATATCCCGTTTAGCTAGTTTAAGTTTTGTTGACCTGCCCAGCCAACTGCACTTAGCTCTATTATAAATAAATTATTAAGCTAGTCACTTCAAAAAGTATTAGTCTTACATTATCTAACTTATCAAGGCAAAACTTCAAGTCGTTTTCTATTGTTTTTATTATGAAGTTGTCGTGAAGATAAGTTATAGTACTACCAGGGAAAGATGACCTATAGAAATCACATTGGCAATGCTAACAGTAGCAACTTCTTCCATTTGCCAATGCTATGCTGTCAATAGCTTAGGCGATTTTCATCCCTGTTTTAGATTTAACCATAAATATACTGAATAAGTGTGATCTAACTATTAAAATACAGTGATGCCTATCACCTACTTCCTTTCCTCCCAGTACTTTGCCAAATTAACTAACCATTTATATATTATTTGATTTAAATTTACTTCTTTATTGAAATGTAGGAATTTTTGACAAAAATTCGATTAAGTTAGTAATTGGTGCGATGAGTAAGCTCAAAGAGTAATCAATTTAATAACAAAGACTTTCCTAAAAACCATGAGGCAATAGACTAACGACACTTTCATCAGTACCTTCTGGCTATTACAGAGACTAATTATCCCAGACCGGGAACAAATTTTTATAAAGCTCGTGTAAAGATCTAACAGGTAGACTCTTAGGTGCATCACCCATATGCTAGTCAAGTTACTTGGTGGGCGTTACCAGGTCAGCCAAATCCTTAATGCTGGCGAACGTAACACAACCTATCTTGCACAAGATACCCTAATTCGTGATCAACCAACCGCCCTGATTCAGCAACTTATGCCGATCAGTACTGATCAGAACTCTTGGGAAAGTGCTCAACGTCTGTTTCACAAACAAGCCAAAACCCTAGAAAATCTGGGTAAACACGAGCAGATTAATCGCTTACTCGACTACTTTGAGCAAGACCAAAAGTTTTATCTCGTCTATGAATTAATCAGCGGTCATCCCCTAAGCCAAGAACTACAGCCTAGTTGTAAGTGGCAGGAAAAAGAGGTCATTGGGCTACTGCAAGAAGTGTTGAGTATTTTGTCCTTTATCCATGACCAAGGCACTATCCACGGTGATCTCAAGCCAGAGAATATCATGCGGCGCAATTCAGACCAAAGATTAGTCCTAGTAAACTTCGCTAGTGTCAAGCAAGCACGAACTCGGCTGATTAACGCTCAAAAAAAAGTACGCGCCGCTACAGCCGTTGGCATTCCCGGCTATCTAGCTAGTGAGCAAGTGCGAGGTCATCCCCGTCCCAACAGTGATATTTATGGGTTGGGCATTATTGCGATCCAGGCGCTGACAGGTCTGATACCCGTAGAATTTGAGGAAGACCTAAGTACTAACGAAATTCTCTGGCAACATTTAGTTCCAGTTAGCAAAGGACTAGCAACTATTCTCAGTAAAATGGTACGTTACCATTTTAGAGACCGTTACCAATCAGCGGCCGAAGTTCTGCAAGCCCTAGAGGTGTTAAAAGCTGATAATAGCTTTAGGGAACAGATTAAGGTACGTAGATTCAACTCTGCGAAGAAGGCTGATAATTCTGGCAACGGTTTGCTAGCACAGTATCCTGACTCACCTTTAAAACTTGACAGCGTGACAGATTTTACGGCTGAAGGTTCTGCCCAGTTAGTTATTTATCCCTCAACATCTAGCTCCGACAAGAGTCATCAGCTTCTTCGCATTGGTATGGCTTGTGTCGTCACTGCTATGTTTAGCACCGTCTACTTAGTTAGTAAGTATTTGCTGAAATCACCTTCTACAGAAACATCCCTACAAAAGCAAGGGGCAGAAACTTCTCAAGCAACTTGTAAAGTAATAGGACCAGGATGGAATGTACGCTCTCAACCGAGAGGAGGTGAAGCCAACAATATTGTAGGAGTTGTACCCCAGGGAACAGTTCTCTCGATGACTGGTAACAAGAAAGACGGTTGGATCGAGATTAGCTCTCCCTTCAATGGGTGGGTTTTTAAGGATGGAGGGAATCTAGAATGTAGCTCTAAGTAAAACAGCTGTTGCCAAGAGAAAATGGAATCGTAATAGCTCAATTCCCAATTTTCAATTTTCAATTCAAAATTTACTTAAAACGCTCCTTGGTCTAATTCAAATGCAGAACTCTCACGACTACTATCAAATTCTGCAAGTCTCAAGGGAAGCCACAGCCTCCGAAATTAAACAAGCTTACCGGCGCCTTGTTCGCGAGTACCATCCAGACTTGCATCCAGGTAATCTAGCTGCAGAAGAAAGATTTAAAGAAATTTGCCAAGCGTACAAAGTTCTCTCGGACTCAGTACAGCGAAGCCATTATGATAGGAGATTTTCTCAAAACAAGAGCAAACCTAAAAAGACGGGGATGAGTCCTCAACAATTCTATGTTCGTGCTGCTGCCAAGGTTTTGGAAAAAGATTATCAAGGGGCTATTGAAGATTACACTAAAGCAATTGAACTTAATCCCCAGTTTGTTGAAGCATTTATCGAACGGGGTGCCACGCTATACAGAATAGGTAATGCCCGTACAGCCCTTCAAGATTGTAATCAAGCTCTAGGTCTTGATCCTCAGTCAGCACAAGCCTACTATTACCAAGGTAGATCACGTTACAGATTGGGATACACCTCTGCCGCCATCGAGGCCTACACACAGACAATTCGTTTCCAACCAGATCATGCCCAAGCCTATTATCACCGAGGTGTAGCTAACCATGACTTAAAACAGCTTTCTCTGGCTGTTGAGGATTGGCAAAATGCAGCTTTATTGTTCAAAGAGCAAGGTGACAAAACTGGTTACCATTTAGCAAAAAGTAGCCTCAGCACAGTAAATGAGGCTAGCGGTAAATGGGGTGAATTTACATGGAAAAAGCCAATAGTTACCATCACAACTCTGTTAAGCAAGTCAGCCAAAGTTTTCCTGACTTTTGCTATCAATCCTGTTGGTGGACTGTTGCCAAGTTTTAACAGTTTGGGGGAGATGCAAGCAGCAGCAGTAGGGATGTTATTTGCTGGCATTTTTAATTTCTGCTTTGTCTGGGGAGTCTATGCAGGATGGCGAAATTTCCTGGAGGCTTCTATCTTTAAGTTGATGTTTGTGGGTTTTGTACCTTTTATAACCCTTGCTGCTGTTAGTGCCTTTGCCCGTTATGCTGCTCGTAGTGGTGGCAGTTTTGCCGGAGATATCTTTCTCGCTGGGGCTTCTCTGTTGCCAGTAGGTTTTTTGGCCCTAGCCAGCGCAGCCTCCAACAGTTTAGGTTCTCAAGCCATGCTCGTACTTACTATCTTTGCCCTTTGTTATACAGTTCTTACCCTTTATAGTGGTTGTACTCGCATTTGCGATTTATCGGAAACGAGGGCAGCGTTGGTAGTACCAGTAATGTTAGTGGTAAGCACTTGGCTTTCCTATTTGGCTTTCGCTGCCGTGTTGCTTTAGATTATCGGCTTTTAATTCAGGGTAAATTTATGATGAGTGGTTGCTGGGCAAAAATATTATTAGCAATTACCTTAATAATTACGGCTCTAGAACATCTAGAATCTTCAGCAATTCCCATCGCCACAAATACCAATCTTACTAACTTATTACCACAGCCAGATCCTTCAAAGCCAAACCATTATCTGATGGCTAATCCACTACCCTTTGATGCTCGATTAATTGATATTCATTCAGTTAATCCTAATATTATTCTCGATATTCGCTACGCCACTGAAAATAATTTTCTCCAAAGAAAACTTTACCCCGTAGCCAGATGTGTACTGAGGGGAGGAGCTGCCAGAAGACTATCAGAAGTGCAAGAATATTTGGAAACAAAAGGATTGGGATTAAAAGTTTTTGATTGCTATCGACCTCTATCTGTGCAAAAACAGATGTGGCAAGTTAAGCCTGATTCTCGCTATGTAGCTAATCCAGCTAGAGGTTCTCGCCATAATCGTGGTGCAGCAGTAGATTTAACTTTGGTTGACAGTAATGGCAATGAATTAGAGATGCCCACCGATTTTGATGATTTTACAGAAAAAGCCCATAGGAATTACCAGGGTGGTAGTGCTGAAGCTCGGAAAAATAGTCAGATACTAGAAGAGGCAATGGAAAGATCTGGCTTTATCTCTCTAGCAACAGAATGGTGGCATTTTGATGCACCAAATTGGCAAAACTACGCAATTCTCGATGTGAAATTTGGAGAGATTCCTTAAATTAAAGGTTTACAAGTTTAAACACAAGTAAACTAATATTGCTTTATACTTCTAAGAGTGAATAATTAACACTCATCTTTGCACCTGTCTCAAAGTAGAGTGATAGGATACTCACTCATAGCTAGGGGTGCCTGAGCAACCAGGCTGAGATTACACCCTTTGCACCTGAGTCCGGTTAATACCGGCGGAGGGAAGCTGTTTATTGAGGAAATCAAATATGCGGACTGAATGGATTGCCAAGCGGCGCGGTCAAACTAATGTTACGCAAATGCATTATGCTCGCCAAGGTGCGATCACAGAAGAGATGCACTACGTTGCGAGGCGAGAGAATCTACCAGTTGACTTGATTCGAGAGGAGGTAGCACGGGGTAGATTAATTATCCCTGCCAATATTAATCACACCAACCTCGAACCCATGTGTATTGGCATTGCTTCTAAATGTAAGGTTAATGCCAATATTGGCGCTTCCCCCAACTCTTCTGATTTAGAAGAAGAGGTTAATAAACTCAAGCTGGCGGTAAAGTACGGTGCTGATACCGTGATGGACTTATCGACAGGTGGGGGGAATCTAGATCAAATTCGCACTGCCATTATTAACGCTTCACCTGTACCAATTGGCACTGTGCCAGTTTACCAAGCCTTAGAAAGCGTCCACGGTAAAATAGAAAACCTGACAGCGGATGACTTTCTCCATATCATCGAAAAACATGCCCAGCAGGGTGTCGATTATCAGACTATCCATGCCGGCATTTTAATTGAACACCTGCCCTTGGTAAGAAACCGCATTACTGGTATCGTCTCCCGTGGTGGTGGAATTTTAGCTAGGTGGATGTTACATCACCACAAACAAAATCCCCTCTATACCCACTTCGACGACATCATCGAAATCTTCAAAAAATATGATGTCTCTTTCAGTTTGGGGGATTCCTTACGCCCAGGTTGTACCCACGATGCTTCTGATGAGGCGCAGTTAGCAGAATTGAAAACCTTGGGACAATTGACACGTCGCGCCTGGGAACATGACGTACAGGTAATGGTGGAAGGGCCAGGCCATGTGCCAATGGATCAGATCGAGTTTAATGTCAAAAAGCAGATGGAAGAGTGTTCAGAAGCACCATTCTATGTACTAGGGCCATTGGTGACAGATATTGCTCCTGGTTATGATCACATCACCTCTGCGATTGGTGCGGCTATGGCGGGTTGGTACGGTACAGCTATGCTATGTTACGTAACACCCAAGGAACACCTGGGATTGCCAGATGCTGAAGATGTACGCAATGGCTTAATTGCTTATAAAATTGCTGCTCATGCTGCTGATATTGCACGCCATCGTCCAGGGGCACGCGATCGCGACGATGAACTATCTGCTGCTAGGTACAATTTCGACTGGAACAAGCAGTTTGAACTGTCACTTGATCCAGAACGTGCTAGGGAATATCACGACGAAACCTTGCCAGCAGACATCTACAAAACAGCTGAGTTCTGTTCAATGTGTGGTCCGAAGTTCTGTCCAATGCAGACCAAAGTTGACGCTGAAGCTTTGACCGAATTAGAGAAGTTTTTGGCTAAGGAAACGGTTAGTCAAGGTTAGACTTTGTCTCCCTTAGTTATAGATTTTTTGAATTAATCCCATGCCCTTAAAAGCGTGGGATTTCTTAAATATCATTCTGTTTTACTACTGTTAACTATTAATTGACAGCCATTGTTTACAACAATTAAGATTAGGTTAACGCACTTTATTAACTAATAATTTTGTCATAAAAAATGAAACAAATCAATAAAGCCAAAATTGGTCATTCAGATAACAATTATCTATATTTTTTCAATTAGTTTTTCTTGACTTTATTTCTAGAGATTATTCTTAAAGTAAAGAATTTAGTTATTGCTAATGATAGTTTTGAAGAGTTAATTTTGATGAAAACTTCTGTTAAAACTCTCATAACTTACTTTAAGCTTGAGACTCAATTTTCATAACTAGCGAGACTAACAACAAGCAAATCAATAATTGGTTATATAAGCAACAATTACTTAAAGCATAGTTGTTCATATAAGTCTCAATCAAATATTTACCAGGGAGTGTCTGTCCAAATTAGCTCAACACCAATAAAAGACAGACTAAATGCTAATTAAACTCTTAGGAAAAATCTTACTATTTAGTGCAGTTAGTACTTTGATTAGCTGTAGTTCACAACAGACAGAGGTTTCAACCCCAGTCCAGCCAACTACAACACCATCAAGCCAGGAAAGCATTGTCCTAGCTGACATTGCTAGCAATCCCAGTAAGAAAATTAAGCAATTTCAGCCTCTAGCTGATTACCTAGCTGCCAACTTAAGTGAATCCGATGCTCGCCTTGGCAAGGTAAAAATCGCTCCAGACTTAAAAACAATCTCCCAATGGCTTCAGTCTGGCGAGGTAGACATCTATTTTGATAGCCCCTATCCTGCAGCGTGCTACTGAATATATGTCTGTTATTTTCTTCAGGAAAAATCTACCCAAGCAATTAGGTATTATGCCAGAGTGGGGTAGAGAATCTCCACGAGATTGCCCAATCTTTACACAACTGGTCACGTCCTGATGAAAATCAGATGAAAGTTGTTGATATTCATGAAGAGATTGATAGCACTTTAGTACTACTGCAAAATTCACTAAAAGCCAAGCAGAACTATTCAGCTATCAAATTTATCAAGTTATACAGTCAGTTACCTAAAGTTGAATGTTACGCTGGGGAATTTAAGCAGGCGTTAATGAATATTCTTACTAATGCTGTTGAAGCTTGTGATCAGCACAATCTAAAAGTAAATTTAGAGGCAACTTTACCTCAATCGGCAAAAATTTGGATTAGAACCACACGGCAAGAGTCTGGAGCAATTGCTATTAGCATTAAAGATAACGGTACAGGTATTACTCCCTGGGTAGAACAACATCTTTTTGATCCTTTCTTTAGCACCAAATCAACCACTCAAAATATTGGTTTTGGTCTGTCGGTTAGCTACCAGATTATTGTCGAAAGACACGGAGGCAAATTGAATTGTGTATCTTCAGTTGAGCAGGGAGCAGAGTTTGTTATTGAACTTTCCCCTCAAGCGATTCAAGAAGCTGAGCTAACTGTTTGATAATGCTGCTTAATTTCATCAATATCAAATAAAGCCTGAAACTCTAATCCCGCTGACTTATATAATTCTGCTCCTCCCTGTTGCCGATCTACCAGGGAAATTACCAAATCTACGCTGTAACCAGCATCTTTGAGGCGATCGACTGCCTTAAGAGCAGACTGTCCCGTTGTCACAACATCTTCTAAAACCACTACCTTAGCTCCTGCTGGCAGTGCTGGGCCTTCGATATAGGCCATGGTGCCATGACCTTTCGCTTCTTTACGAATAATCAAGGCTGGAACTGGTCGATTTTTCAAGGCAGAAACTACACTGACGGCTGTGACGATGGGATCTGCTCCTAAAGTTAAGCCTGCCACAGCCTGGGTATTACTGGGTAACATAGTTAGTAGTAGACGACCAATAGCTAAAGCTCCTTGGGGGTGAAGGGTAACCTGTTTACCATTGATGTAATAAGAACTACGTTGTCCCGAAGACAAAACAAAATCGCCTTCTTTGTAAGCTAGTTGGCAAAACAAATCAAGCAGTGACTGGCGCAGTGTTTCTAAATCATTTGAGGCGTTGTTTTCAAGAGATTGTTGCATTTTGTCGAGCATTGCTATGACAGGAAAGAGTACAAATAAGCACTCAAGACTTAAGCAGTGGGATACTGGAATTAAATCTCAGAGTATTATTGATCGAAAGTGTGGGTGAGTATTATGCCAATGAATTTAAACAGGTTGCTTAGTGTTTTGTTATTAGCTGGTACTTCCAGTTTATGGGTTAGCGAGGTTATGGCACAAACTGAACCATCAAGTCCAGAGGCAGTGCCAGTCAATCCCAGAACCCTTGGCATTGATGCTCCCTCAGAGTTTGCACCAGTCCGTCTAGATACAATTCCAGAAGCCTTTGACAGGGCCTTCTTCAATGATTCTGGAATCTTTTACAAAAACCGTTCCTTCCCACGTCAACTTGACGTTATCCTTGGTACAGGTCTACCAGGAAGAGCCGCTTTTCCGGAGCTGGAAATTGAGCGGGATGCTAAGCTTGTCAACTTGTTATACAGAGATGCTTTAGATCAACAAGTCTCTAGTGATCCAGTGCTGCGTACCCCTGATTTGCCTACACCCTATAACAGCTCACTTCTCTTCGAGTCTGGAGCCACTCGTTTTGACGGCTCAGTAGAAGGCACAGAGTTCTTTATTCCAAGACTACCTTAAGTTATGATAGCCATGGCTATTGGCTATAGGTTGCTATGGAGGCAAGTAGCTAAATCCAGGGTGCAGGAGTTGAACCTGCCTAGGGCGAATTATGAGTTCGCTGCCTCAACCGCTCGGCCAACCCTGGCTAATCTACTATCATTGTAAGCCGGTAAGGCACAACAAGCCAATAGAAAACAGCTTATCTCAATGATCGAAAAATTTCTAAACTTTTAAAAAGTGGGGTTGGACGTCGCCTCACGATAAAAACGCTAATCCGGGAATCTCGGAGAAGATGCCAACGCTGTAACGCTTGTCGATCAGCGACTGGAGTAAGTCACATAGCTATGATCTATAAGACTGATATGGTAGACAGCTACTTTCGCGCTGCTTTTCGGAGTAAGTTGAATCACTCATGAAATTGAACTCAACCGTAGCGCTCACCTTACTGCTACTAGCCATGATGTTAAGTGCTGGTTTTGTGAGTGCAATGTGGGGATTTACTATTGGTCACGAAGCACTCAAAGGCGTAACTCAGCCAGATGTTCGCCCCACTAAAAAGCTAGCCGGTTCTCAATCAGCCTCGGTAGGTAAAGAGGGGCTATCCTTATTGGAAGAGGAAAATATCCTGATCAACGTTGACGCCTACATTAGAGGTAAAGGCAAGAATTCCAGTACTGAGCAAGAGCAGTCTAACCGAAACTCTCAGACTGAGACTAGTCAGCAATCTTCCTCTGAGCAGGTATTCAGTAGGCAAGCAACATTTACTAGTGCAAGTAACAATCTCAAATTGCCTGTCAAAACTCAAGATCAGGGAGTAACACTAGAGGTACGTTCAGCCAGTCAGCAGGGCGGTTCTCTGTCCCTTGATGTTAGTTTGAAAAACGATGGTCCTGCTGATGTAAGATTCCTTTATAGTTTTCTCAATGTGACCGATGATCGAGGTCGTGCCTTAAGTGCAATCACAGAAGGTTTGCCGGGAGAGTTGCCAGCTAATGGTCAAGAATTTTCTGGTACTGTGAGTATTCCGGCGGCTTTGCTCGACGAGTCCGAGAAACTCTCTCTAACTCTGACCGATTATCCAGACCAAAAACTTCAGCTCAAAACTTCTGAAATCCCTGTAGTGAGGTAAACCACTAGTTAGTTATTGGTTAGTCAAACCGGGCAAATAATCAATAACCTGCAACTGGACTTTTACCTTTTAACCCCTTGATTATGGTAAGCGCCGACCACATAGTTGTCCTTGCAGCGAGTGTTTCTAATAACCTCAGTGGTAAAGATGTTTTGCTGCGATTTTTATCGGTGCTGCTACTGATTGCCATTAATGGCTTTTTTGTCACTGCTGAATTTTCCATAGTTTCTGTGCGGCGCTCTCGCATCAGCCAATTGGTAGATGCCGGTGATGTACAAGCCCAAACCGTTCAATCCCTGCAAAGGAGCATTGATCGCTTACTATCAACAACCCAGCTAGGAATTACTCTTTCTAGCTTAGCCCTGGGCTGGATTGGCGAGAGTACCATGGCAAGCTTGGTGAAAACTGGTATTGCTTACCTACCTCTACCTTCCAAGCTTAGCCAGGTAATTATGACCCATTCCCTGGCGACAATCATTGCCTTTTTTTTGATAGCTTACCTACAGATTGTGCTAGGGGAACTATGCCCTAAATCTGTTGCCCTATTGTACTCAGAAAAACTGGCACGCTTTCTTGGACCTCCCAGTCTTGTCATTGCTCGATTTTTTAAACCTTTCATCTGGATTCTTAACCAATCTACTCACTTGCTACTGCGGCTGGCGGGCATACAGTACACTGCTCAAAGTTGGTACAGCCAAGTAACCTCAGAAGAACTACAACTGATTATCAACACCGAACGTGAATCTACTGGACTAGAAGCAGAAGAAAGAGAGCTACTTAACAATGTGTTTGAGTTTGGTGACGTTTTAGCTTCAGAGGTAATGGTTCCCCGCACTAGCATTAATGCTATTCCTGAGGATGCCAACTTGCAAACTCTTCTAGAGGAAATTGCCAACACAGGTTATTCTCGCTATCCAGTTATGGGTGACTCCTTTGATGATATTCGTGGCATTGTCTACTTTAAGGAATTAGCTGGACTGTTAGCCCAAGGCGATATAGCTTTGAATACCCCCATTAAACCTTGGATTCATCCTGCTCGCTTTGTCCAGGAATCCATGCTTTTGAGCGAACTATTGCCATTGATGCAGCGATCGCACCTAGCGATGGTAATGGTAGTGGATGAATTTGGTGGAACAGCCGGTTTAGTCACCCTCAAGGATTTGATTGCAGAAATCATCGGTGATAACCCAGAACCAGAAAGTACAGAAGAGTTAGCGCTACAAATTTTAGATGAGCAAACCTTTCTGGTGCAAGCCCAAATGGACTTAGAAGAGGTCAACGAATTGTTGGATCTTAACTTACCTGCGACTGATGAATACCAAACTTTAGCAGGCTTTATACTTTATCAATTCCAGAAAATTCCCGTGCAAGGGGAAACTCTTTACTACGACAACCTTGATTTAACCATTGTCTCGGCAGAGGGACCACGTATCAAACAAATTCGTATCTACAGAAGAGAAGCAACCGTAACTAATCAGACAGACACTTCGTTAACAGATATCGCGCCGATAACTGCCGATAATAGTGAAGAAGTAGCTGGCGACGCTACCAGTAGTGACGATATCTCATCCCAAGAGGAAATATCGGAATTTTGAAATTAAGGAGAAAATCCAAAATTCAATTAAGTATAGGGCAGTGGATCTTCTAATCCCAACTCAGCAAAAGCAGCCAATCTTAAACGACACGAGTCACAAACACCACAAGCAATTTCAGCACCAGCATAACAAGACCAAGTATGTTGCCAAGGAACACCCAACTGATTACCCAACTCAATAATCTCAGTTTTCCTCAGGTTAATCAGAGGAGTAATAATTTTAATCCCTTCCCCCTCACGTCCTTGCTGGGTGCCTAAATTAAACACTTCTTGCATCGCTGCAATATAGTCAGGACGGCAGTCTGGATAGCCAGAATAGTCTAAAGCATTGACTCCCAAATAAACTCGTTCTGCACCAGTAGTTTCAGCATAAGAAAGAGCAAAACTCAAAAAAATTGTATTGCGAGCTGGCACATAGGTTATGGGAATTTGCTGAGACATCTCAGCTAAGGAACGACCAGTCGGTAAGTCTATTTTATCGTCAGTTAAAGCTGAGCCACCCCACTGCCGTAGGTCGAAGTTGATCACCTGATGTTCTTTTACTCCAAGCCCTTGGGCAATCTTAATGGCTGACGTTAGTTCCCGTCGATGTCGCTGTTGGTAGTCAAAGGAAATCCCATAACACTCATACCCATCTGCCGCAGCTTGATAGAGAACGGTAGAGGAGTCTAGACCTCCGGAGAGTAAAATAACGGCTTTCTTGATAGTTAGATTTGAACCGCTCAAGGTCAAGGCTGAGAGTCCCTAAAATTTGCTAGTCAATATTGCTAATATTCTACGACTAATCGCTACGCCATTTAGTCCTAAACTTGCCCCGCAGCAAAGTTAGGGAGAGGTTTCCGAGGACAACAGAGAAACTGACACATTCTGCCCACCCCAGGGTAGCAACAGAAGCAAAATAAAAAGAGTAATGACTATTCTGAGAGTTGACTCGCCTAGGGGAAGGAACAACAAAACTTTGGAATTCTTCATACTTCAAATTGCTGTGGTACTATCTGGATCGTTTAAGGCAGCCTAAAGTGAGCAAATCGACTTAGTTCGAGTGGTGGAGGAGCAGACAAGAGTGCAAAATAGCATATGTCAAAAACATCCGAGTACGCATTTGCAGCGCGGCTTGCCGCAGCCAATCAGAATTGGCGTGATCGGGGTTGGTAACATGGGGCAGCATCATGCCCGAGTTTTGAGTTTTTTAAAAGATGTTGAAATAGTTGGTGTGTCTGACATCAATGTTGAGCGAGGCTTAGACACAGCAAGTAAATACCGTGTTCGCTTTTTTGAAGATTACCGTGATCTTTTACCTTATGTCGAAGCTGTATGTATTGCTGTACCAACTCGCCTGCACTATGAAGTTGGCATGACTTGTCTACAGGCGGGGATTCATGTCTTAGTTGAAAAACCGATTG
Source organism: Coleofasciculaceae cyanobacterium (assembly GCA_049683475.1). Lineage (GTDB taxonomy): Bacteria > Cyanobacteriota > Cyanobacteriia > Cyanobacteriales > Coleofasciculaceae > JBAUJE01. The sequence continues at coordinate 79,645 of JBAUJE010000239.1, forward strand.
CCGCTAGTATTGCAGAAGCAGAGTCTTTAGTAAATGCCGCAGCTCACTCCCAATGTATTCTCCAAGTAGGACATATTGAACGTTTTAATCCCGCTTTCCAGGAACTAAGTAAAGTCCTCAAAACAGAGGAATTACTTGCTCTAGAAGCTCATCGCATGAGTCCCTATTCTGATCGGGCCAACGATGTATCGGTAGTCTTAGATTTGATGATTCATGACATTGACCTACTTTTAGAACTGGCTGCAGCACCAGTAGTCAGATTGACAGCCAGTGGCAGCCGTGCTTCGGATTCTGGTTACTTAGATTATGTAACTGCTATCTTGGGCTTTGCTAATGGTATTGTTGCGACTCTAACAGCTAGTAAGGTAACGCACCGCAAAATTCGCCGTATTTCTGCCCATTGCCAAAACTCTCTGACTGAAGCTGATTTCCTCAACAATGAGATTCTCATTCATCGTCAAACTACAGCCAACTGCACGACGGACTACGGTCAAGTACTTTACCGTCAGGATGGTTTGATCGAAAAAGTCTACACCAGTAACATTGACAAACTCTGTGCTGAGTTAGAACACTTTATTAACTGTGTGCGGGGGGGAAACCAACCTTCAGTAGGTGGTGAACAGGCTCTTAAGGCGCTACGCTTAGCAAGCCTAATTGAACAAATGGCCCTTGATGGTCAAGTTTGGCAAGAGATGCCACGGGAAAATTACCAACTTAATTCACCTGCGGTGAAAATTTCTTATTGAAGGATTGTCTGATCCAAAGTAGTAGATGAACCAACTGGTAGCAATAAAGGCTGGAGTGAGCCCCCAATCTGCTCGCTAACTGTCTGATTACCTTTGGTACTTAGATGGATGTGATCCCGGTATAACTTCTCTGGTGCCTCCCTACTATTAAATATGGGCAAGAAATCAAGGTAGCTAATTTGCTGCTCTTGACTAAACTGGTCAAGGCGTGTGCGTGCTGTCAGTTCGTAGTCGCGCGGACCAGGTTCACCAATCTCCCGGAGTAAAGGAGTCATAGCTAGTAAAAACTTAGCATCAGCTGCATCAGCAAGAAGCTTAATTTGTTGAATTGCTTCTAAGTTAAAGCCGACCCGATCACCTGGCTCAGTATTTACTACTGCCATCTCCGAGGGTGGTCGGTAGGGCAAAAGGCGACTGAGCGCTTCTATGATTCCTAAGGGAGGTTTGCTGCTAGGATAATTGCGATCGCGTCCTACTGGTAAAGATGTTGGTGCTGTAGAAAATAAATCGTCTGTGTTAATGAGCAAAACTAGGGCGTTAACTCCGAAAAGACCAAAACGCTTCAGATAAGCTAGCTCATTGCGTGGTCCCCAAGAATTGGCGGAGGCGTTGAGAACTTCTACACTCTCAAAGCTAGTTTGGGAACTTGAACTTGCACCAGATGAATTTTGGAGCAAGGGTTCTAGTTGACTAGACAGTAAGACCGAGATTATATCGTCTTGGTCAGTCCACCAAGCACCATTGGCAACAGAATCTCCTAAAAGCAGTACTCGCAATGTTGAAGTTGGTCTTTCCTTGGTAGTTTGACCAGAGCGCATCGAATAATCGTTAATGGCGATGCGATTACCAAACCTCCTAGTACTTTGATTCGGTGCTAGTAGGTAACCAATTTCTCGATCTGCGATGTAAAGCGGAGGTCTGCCAAAGCCTAACAAGCGTAAGCCAACTTCTAAACTTACTAACAAACCTACCACTACTGCCACAATCACCAGTAATGCTTTCACTCGCCTTCTCCTTACTTAGACCAGCTTTTACGACAAAAAAAGAATACTTGGCTGCACCGCCTCACCATCTTATCCAATCAACTCAACTGATTGAGGGTCATTGTCCTTAAATCAATCTAGTTAAATCTTTGATTGAGGGGGATTTGAGGGCTAATCTAGAGCAAGATAAAGGACTTATTCCACAACAATAAGGAGCCAAAGCGATATGTCAGACCTGAATCGTGGAATCATGAAGTTTAAAGGAGCCGATAGTCCAGTAGCGATCGCTATTTCAGCGGTGCTAGTTTTTGGAGGTATCGCACTTCTTCTCTTGTGGGCGCTTCAAACCGCCTATACCATAGGCTAATTAGTGATTAGACCTTTACCAAAGGGGGGGGGAAGGTAAGAATACACACCCTTTAACTTTTATCTTTTTGAGGGGGTTTTGGGAAGTTCCTAACCCCTTTTAATCTGTTCTGAATAACTTGGCTATAAAAATTAGTCAGCCTCTAAGCTCTCTATAGAGGCTGAGAACTAGTAGCATTTGATATATATATAGTTCTCCCAGGTCGCAACGATCTCAGCGTGATTTTTTTGCCAGTACCGTTTTACTTTCTTGCTGCATCTGAGCTTGGTCCTCTGCTAGGCAGTATTTGGCTTGATCTTGGTGGTCTAGTCTTAATGCTTGTACTTTCAGGTGTTTTTTCCGGCTCAGAAACAGCTATTACAGCACTAGACAATTTGAAGCTTCGCGCACTAATTAAGGATCAAGGTGACCCAAATGGTATGTTTAGGCTAGTTTTGGAGAAACGGTCTAGATTTATTACCACCCTATTGGTAGGCAACAACCTAATCAATAATTTTTCAGCAATTTTAACCAGTAATTTATTTGCTATTTGGTTAGGAAATGCTGGTTTAGGAATTGCTACTGCCTTAGTTACTTTTTTAGTGCTGATTTTCGGTGAGATTACGCCGAAATCTTTGGCAATCAATAATGTATTACCATTTTTCAAGGCTGTAGTCCGCCCCATCTACTTGCTATCTCGGTTTCTTTCTTTTTTCGGGATTATCTATTTTTTAGAGACAATTGCCCAGGCGGCTATTCGCTTTTTTCAAGGAGGTGTCGTCCAAGAAGGAGAATCGGTTAGAGACCTCAAGTTAATGATTGAGGTGTTGGGAGGTAAAGGCAAACTGGACTTGGATAAACACCAATTGCTCAGTAAAGCTTTGACCTTAGACAGCCTCAGTGCTCGTGAATTGGTCAAGCCTAGGATTGAGATGCGCACAATCTCTCATCAGGCAACTTTAGAGCATCTGATTAATCTTTGCTTAGAAACTGGCTATTCCCGCGTTCCTGTACAGGAAGAGTCAAAGGATCAAATCGTGGGAATTGTTCACCTCAAGCGAGCCTTACAACAGAGAACCTCTTTACAAAAAGAAGGGAAGGAAAATATTGCAGTAACAGAGGCGATGGACCCCCCTTTCTATGTTCCAGAAACCAAACGAGTTGCCAATTTGCTTAAGGAAATGCTTCAGGCGCGCCTACATATGGCAATTGTGGTTGATGAATACGGAGGAACTGTGGGGTTAGTGACTTTGGAGGATATCTTAGAGGAACTGGTTGGGGAAATTTATGATGAAAGTGATTTCCCTAGTCGAATGGCTAATGCCAGAAATAGCAGTGCAACTGGTATCTCCCGCAAGCTAAGCCGCCGAGGTGGCTCTTGAATAGACGTAAGGGTTTTAGCTGTTGTGTCTACCTCAATTGAGCGCACAGCTTGGCTTTTTTCTAATCAAGTTCTCAAAAAACTTTAGTGGTTGGTACTGCTTATGTTATGATGATCCGGTGTGGAACAAAGGGGTCGATGCCCGAGTGGTTAATGGGGGCGGACTGTAAATCCGCTGGCTACGCCTACGCTGGTTCAAATCCAGCTCGGCCCACCACAAATTAATTATTTCATTGCTGTTTGCCCGTGTAGCTCAGTGGTAGAGCACACCCTTGGTAAGGGTGAGGTCACGAGTTCAATCCTCGTCACGGGCTTAGCTATATCTCTCGACGGAAGGTTCTAATCGCTTCTCCAGCATCAGTTTCTGCCATCAAAATGCAGCGTTTGAGTAAATCAAGGTTGAGTTCGCTGAGTCTGGGTAGTTGGCTGCGCTCAATGGATTCATAACTGCCGTCTCGAAGATGATAGAGTTTCAGTAATCCATCTTCCCAGAACCAAACCTCTTGTACGCCCAAAGCTTTGTAACGTTCTAACTTGCTAGTGCCTCCACTGGGAAAAACGACTTCAATCGACAAATCTGGAATCGATTTTACACTTCCGATGCAGAAAGACTCGTCTGCTTGGGTGGAGACGACACCTTCCTTTTCCTGAGTCATTGAGCGAGTTGGCTGAAAAAAAATACCCTTTTCCGTCAGAAAAGTTGTTATCAAGTAACCGATGATACTGGCAAAAATTTCATGTTCGCGTCCCGGCATGAGAATCTCGATTGCCCCGCCATAGTAAAATAGCCGCACCCCAGGAGAACCCTCAAAGCCCTTCTGGATGAATTTGAACTGTTCCCAGGTTCCATGATGGACAATGCGTTGGTCGGTGGTTTTTTCAAGTAGTGGGGGCATCGCGTTTACCTCCGGCTATGCTTAGTCAACTTGTTTAACTTTTAGCTTACTCTCCATCGCATCTAGCAATTACAGCAGCAGATTGAAATTAACCATTTTTTATTTTCCATAATTGAAATTAACGATTAGAGAGCCATGGTTTGTTAATTAAGTATTGATGGCATGATTTTCACTCTTTAACAAGAAAAGGGGATTTATAAATTCTGTCGATTACAAAATTGACAATCGTTGTTCCTTCTTCCCAAACCAACTTATAAACCACGATATCTGCATAAACTATCCAATTCTCATCAACTAAAGGAATAGGAACATCAACAGGAATTATTCTGTATCCTTCTTTACAAGCTTCATGCTGTGAACCTAAATTTAACTGCTCTGGATATCCTTGAGATGTCTTGAGTTTCAGAATACTATTTACTTCACAGGGCATTCCCATTGTCTCTTTACCTCATCTATTCAAAAATAGGTTGCAAATATAATACAAACCCAGGTAAAACCTCCTCACCCGCCAACGTCGCAGGAGACTGCAATACTTCAACCCCTAGGTTAAGTCGATAAATTTCTACTTGCTTAAGTTTAGGAATAATCAACCACCCCAACCGCAGCCCATTATCAATATACTCCTGCATTTTTTTCCGTGTTTCTTCGACATCATCCGTTTCCGAAACTAGTTCTATGGCAAAATCAGGACATAAAGGTAGGAATTTCCTGCGTTGCTCTTCAGTAAGAGTATTCCATCGCTCCATCCTCACCCAAGAAACATCAGGGGAACGAGTACCACCTTTAGGTAACCGAAATCCTGTCGAAGAATCAAAAGCTTTTCCCAGACGAGTTTGACGGTTCCAAATACCCAAGTCAATGTAAATCTCGAAATTCCGATTTCCCGTTTCTCCCCCCGTAGGCGGCATAATAATCAATTCTCCATTCACCGTTAGTTCTAGCCGCAAATCTTGGTTAGCTGTAGCTAATTGTGCAAACTGCTCGTCAGTCAGTTTAAGAACTGGGGGTAATTGTAGAGTCAAGGCACTCATATTATTTTCGTCCCACTAAAATCCTAGTTAGGTCAAACCCCTACCTTTCTAGTATCTGGCAACAATGAGAAATAATTTGGCAATCTATAACGAAATAAGCCGATGGGCGGATTTGAACCGCCGACCGTTCGATTACGAATCGAATGCTCTACCACTGAGCTACACCGGCATCGACCAACTAATATAGCAAGATTGTTGACCATACTACAAGCGATGGGTAATTCCCAGTTTTAGTAAGAGGCATAGCATTTTTTTTATACTGCACTCGTGTCAAGATTGATCTAGCCTAGGTGAATCAAAAAAACTCATGACCAAGTCTACCTCAAAAAATAGTCGTCCTAATCACTCAAATATTAAGAACAAGCTCAGCTCGGAAAAATACGCCAGACTAAAAGCAGAAGCCAAAGCTCCCTATCGAGGTTTAAGAAAATTTATATATGGTGCTTTTGCTGCCTCTGGCTTGATTGGTGCATTAGTTTTCCTTGCCCAGTTAGCCGCAGGTAGGGAAGTTGCAACTGCTTTTCCTAACTTTGCCCTCCAGTTGGGTGTTGTAGCTCTGATGGTTTGGCTGTTTCGCCTTGAGAAATAGGGCTTAGGCGAATAAAAGTACAAATTTAGTTAAAGAAATTCCCTGGAGTGATCTTTATATTTAGAGGCGATATAAGCTAAAAAGAAGAAGTTATATCTTTTGGAGGAAGACTGGTCTTTGGGTATGAGAGTACATCAGCCAGTCATCTTGCATAACTATTGATTGCCAGGGCAATCCTGCTGTCAGTCCACTACCACATTAGTCAAGTTGTATTTTTTACTCTGCATCTACCTCACCCCGTAGAGTTCACCAATAATTATGGAAATTGAACAAAGACTAGGTCTGTACCAGATTTTTCTGAAGCTCTACGAGCATCACCGAGGTCTTTTAGATGAAATTCTCCAGTTGGAGAAAACTGGCAGTAAAACCGTTTGGGGGGTTGCCACACAGTCTATAACAGGTATCATCGATGGGCAACAAGCCTATATCATCACGAACTTGGTAGACGGAGAAACTCAGACATTGTTTCAGAATGAAGGGATCTGGACAATAGGTCGAGATCGCCAAATGGCTTTAACAATTCAAGATAGACGATTATCTCGCCGCCATGCCGTTATTCAGTACGTTAAGCACCAAGGCTTTTATTTAGTTGACCTTAATAGTACCAATGGCTCCTTTGTCAACGGAGAACCAGTACACGGACGTACTTTACTTAGGGATGGCGATCGCATTCGACTGAGTTGCATTACTTTTTCCTTTTTCCTTTGCCATACTATCAGGACTTTAGAAGACATCCCTCAAGATATTCTGTCCTACCTGCAAGGTGCAACAGTCTCTCCAGAGAAGATGACTAAGCTACAAAATGGTAGTTCAGCACCATCGGTAGACAGCAAAGACAAGGAGGAGACTTTAAATTCTATGGACGAGGAAGATGAACTTGAAGATGCTGACGCTGAATTTTCCCTGCCTCATTTAAGCCAGGATAAGCAGTCAGAAATCCTCGACCGCTTTTTCAGTTTGCAAATTCATAAAGTTAGTGGACACAATTAGGGGCTGGTCATTTAGCCCCTGACCTTAGCTAGCTGCTACTCTTAGATGTCCTCTAGATGTCCTCAGAAAGTTCATCCTCTCTTTCTACTGGCGCAACGGAGTTGGCAGCAACAACAGCTCCTAAATCCAGTTTTTCGCGCACCTGTCGATCAACTTGCTCAACTAATTCGGGATTTTCCTCCAGATATTTGACGGCATTATCACGACCTTGAGCAATGTTATCCCCCTCGTAGCTGTACCAAGCACCTTTACGGACAATTACGCCAGTTTGCTCTGCTAGGTCAACTAAACAGCCTAGTCGAGAGATACCTTGTCCGAAGATAATATCAAACTCAGCAATTCGGAAGGGTGGTGCAACTTTATTTTTGGCAACCTTGACTTTGGCGCGGATACCGTATTCTCCTTCAGAACCTTTTTTCAAAGTTTGAATACGACGAATATCAAGGCGAACTGAAGCATAGAACTTGAGAGCGTTACCACCGGTGGTAACTTCTGGGCTACCGTAGGAGATACCGATTTTCTGGCGCAACTGATTGAGGAAAATGACGGTGCAGCCAGATTTACCTATGTTCCCAGCCACTTTACGTAGTGCTTTACTCATCAGACGGGCTTGTAAACCCACCTGAGTGTCACCCATTTCCCCTTCAATTTCTGCACGGGGTACTAAAGCAGCTACTGAGTCAATGACGACAATATCAACAGCAGAAGATCGCACGAGTTGATCGACAATTTCCAGGGCTGACTCACCATTGTCCGGTTGGGCAACCAAGAGATTGGCAATATCAACTCCTAGGGCGGAAGAATAGGTAGGATCTAGGGCATGTTCTGCATCAACAAAAGCGGCAACACCTCCTGATTTTTGTACTTCTGCTACCGCATGCAATGCTAGTGTGGTTTTACCAGAACTTTCCGGCCCATAAATTTCAATAACGCGTCCTTTCGGCAAGCCACCACCTAAAGCTAAATCTAACGTAATTGCCCCACTAGAGATAGTCTCCACCTTCATGCGCGTGGCATCGCCCAAACGCATAATGGCACCTTTGCCAAAATTGCGCTCAATCTGGTTGAGTACTAAATTCAGGGCTTTTTCCTTGTCGGGACTGTTGGTAAGTTGGGTCGCCATTTATGCCTCAGGATCTATATTGGGATGTATTAAGAATTAAATGCAATCACAAGTATTCATTTTAACCTTTAGCTGCTAGAGTCGTTGCCGTAGAAGTGCTATTACAGAATAATTGACAAAAACTCCCTTGGAAAAGTGTTTTAGAAACTTATTAAATTACACTTGTCCTAAATAAAGAGACAACTATTTTGATAATCTATTTACTATAATCTCTTGTTTTATTATAACTAATTTATAGACATAAAATGCAGATAAATCTTTTTTTATTAGCTCAAACTTATCCTAATTTTTAAGGTTTTCTTTTGACCAAATCTACTGTTAATTTACTTAGATAGAAAGCAGCAAAAATGCCATTCTCTTTTTATGATTCACTTGTGCCAGAAACTGCAATCTCTGTGGCTGGCTTAACAGATTACATTCAAGAATTATTAGAACAAGACCAACAACTACGTAAAATTTGGGTTGTGGGGGAAGTTTCTAGCGTTTCCCCGCATCGGAGCGGCATTTTTTTCACCCTCCAAGATCCAAATACTAAAGCATCAATTCGATGTGTGGTCTGGAAATCCCAACAAAGTAAGTTAACGCAGTTGCCAACAGGTGGAGAACAGCTGATTGTTTTAGGTAATATCCGGCTCTATCCCTCACGAGGACAATACCAATTGACAGTTTGGCAGACCTTGCCAGGGGGTGAGGGATTACAGGCACTACGTTACATTCAGCTGCGCAATCGACTGACATCAGAAGGATTATTTGACGAAGAACACAAGCAACCACTACCGATTCACCCACAAATTATTGCCGTTGTCACTTCACCTCAAGCAGCTGCTTGGGGAGATATTCAGCGTACCTTTCGGCAAAGATATCCTGGTTTGCGTATTTTACTCTCCCCAGCTCAAGTGCAAGGAGAGTTGGCACCAGCCTCTATTGTGACAGCAATTGAACGAGTTGAGCGAGACGGCAGAGCACAACTGCTGTTGTTAGCAAGGGGAGGAGGAGCAACGGAGGATTTAGCCTGCTTTAACGACGAGAGAGTTGTCAGGGCGATCGCCAATTGTTCTATTCCCGTGCTAACAGGAATAGGTCATCAAAGAGATGAGTCTTTAGCTGACTTGGCAGCTGATCTGAGTACTCACACCCCAACAGCAGCAGCAGAAATAGCTGTTCCGGAGCTAGTATTGCTTGATGCTGAACATCAACAAAGAAAATTGGCTCTTACTCAAAGAGTTACTAAACGGCTAAGTGCATCTAGACACCAAGTTCAACTTCTGCAACAAAGATTACAACGATTACCAATTAATCGACAATTGCAGCAGGAAAAACAGTCGCTCAATTGGCAGCGTCAGAGATTGCTACAACTGATATCAGCGCGTTTAAGTCAAGGGACAGGACATTGCCACCTACTGCGACAGAAACTAGTGACTCTCGATCCCCATAACGTTTTAAAACGAGGCTACGGGGTAGTGCGAAAAAAAGACGGGAGCATTGCCCGAACAGCAGCTGATTTAGTTTTAGGAGAGGAGTTAAATATTCAGCTTGGTCAAGGTCATGTGAAAGTCAAAGTTACGGAGATTCTAAACTAAGGTTGACACTCCCATCGCTGTTCGCGCAGCGTTGCCGCAGGCTAAGCAAGGGCTTTCTTGCCGGAGCCAGGTAAAATCTTGTTGCGCTCTTTAGCAATGTCAATATATTTCAAGATTTCGAGTATCCCATAACAAAGTTGGTCGTGTAAAATGCCAAGATATCTGAGAGCGGGGCTATCTATCCTCAAGGCAGATGCACCAGACACTCCATAAAATTGGCAAGTAGGAAAAAGTCGATTTGTTGGATTTCGATGCAAACAACTTTCGGGCGTAATATGCCTCCATAAGGCTTGACTGCTAGCACCTAAAGCTCTTTCCCTCTGGGCAAGACCGAGCGAAGTCAAGGTAAACGCCGGCGTTGCCTATGTTGTCAGACTGCTAAGAAGCCACCGCCCAGTAGAAACTCTTTTCCTTGAGAGAAAAGAAGCTCATTTTTTTAGGTAGAGTAAGCATGAAGCTGGCAGCACGAATTGGTAAAGTTCCCCCTTCCCTAACCCTAATAATTTCTGCTCAAGCTAAGGCGATGAAGGCAGATGGCTTGGATGTATGTAGTTTCAGCGCTGGGGAACCCGATTTCGATACGCCAGCACATATCACAGAAGCTGCTAAAAAAGCTTTAGATCAAGGTAAGACCAAGTATGGCCCAGCTGCCGGGGAGCCAGAGTTACGGGAGGCAATAGCTAACAAACTACGCCTTGAAAATGGTTTGGCTTATCAAGCCGAGAATATCGTTGTCACCAATGGTGGTAAGCACTCCCTGATCAATTTGATGTGGGCTCTGATTGAAGCCGGGGACGAAGTGATCATTCCTGCTCCTTATTGGGTATCGTATCCAGAAATGGTTAAGCTGGCTGGCGGAGAACCAGTGATTGTTGCCACTGATGCCTCGACTAACTACAAAATTACCCCTGCTCAGCTCAGGGCGGCGATAACACCTCAGACTAAGCTGTTTGTCCTCAATTCTCCCTCTAATCCTACCGGCATTGTCTACACCCCAGAAGAAATTAAAGCCCTCTCAGAAGTGGTAGTAGAGCAAGATATTCTGGTAGTCTCTGACGAAATTTACGAGAAAATTATTTATGATGGCGTTCAACATCTTAGTATTGGAGCAGTAGGGTCAGAAATCTTTGAGCGAACCATTATTAGTAGTGGTTTTGCCAAAGCTTTTGCTATGACAGGTTGGCGCTTGGGCTATCTAGCTGGACCCCTGGAGTTGATAGAGGCAGTGACTACCATTCAAAGCCATAGCACCTCAAATGTCTGTACCTTCGCCCAGTATGGTGCGATCGCTGCATTAGAAGGTTCCCCTGACTGTGTAGAAGAGATGCGACAAGCCTTTGCCCAACGACGAGAGGTAATGTTTGAGCGTCTTAACGCAATTCCTGGCATGAGTTGTCCCAAGCCAGACGGTGCCTTTTACTTATTTGCAGATATTAGTAAAACGGGTCTGGATTCTTTGGAGTTTTGTAAGACTTTACTAGAGTCACAACACGTTGCGGTAATTCCTGGTATTGCTTTTGGTACCGATAATTGTATTCGTCTCTCCTATGCTACAGATATGGAGACAATAGAAAAGGGAATGGAGCGATTAGATAAATTTGTGCGAGTGGCAACACAATAGCTTAGTTTCAAACTAATTTTCGGCTTAGGCTCACGTCTAATCAGTAAGGGAGGAAAAACTATGAAATATCAGAAAATTTTAGTAGCGATTGACCGCTCATCTCAAGCAGAAGCAGTATTTGAACAAGCCCTTGATTTGGCAAAAAAAGAGGGAGCTGCTCTGATGGTATTTCATTGTCTACCTACTGAGGAAGTATCTAGCTCCTATACGGATATGTTTGGTTCAGGGCTAGCTAACTTCTCTGCTGAGATGCAAGCGGTATGGGAGCAACAAACTAAAGAAAGTCGAGAATGGCTTACAGACTATGGTCAGAAGGCTACTGCAGAGGGGGTGCCAACAGAATGGGATATGAAAGTCGGAGAACCAGGGAGCGCAATTCGGCAGCTTGTTAAAGCTTGGGGGGCAGATTTAGTGGTAGTTGGTCGTAGAGGTAGGCAAGGTTTGGGAGAAATCTTGCTTGGTAGTGTCAGCAATCATATTATCCATCATGTGCGCTGCTCTGTTTTAGTGGTGCAAGGTATTGGTACTGAAAATTAGAGGGAACAGGGAACAGGCAATAATAGGTAACAAGGTAACAGTGGACAATAATTGACGCAAACAGCATTGGAAAAATACTTTGGCAAGAGGTCTATTTTTTCTCTTATCTCCCCCTGCTCCCCCTGCTTCCCGTACTCCCCCTGCTCCCCGTCTCCCCGTTTCCCGACTCCCGACTCCCTAAAACGCTCCCCTTTCTAGAGTAGAAAACTACAAAATCATTGTGGAGGAAAGGCTTGTGGAAACTTCCCTAGAACAGCTCTGGAATCAGGTGTTAGAGCGTCTACAACTACAACTGAGCAGACCTACCTTTGAAACCTGGATAAAGACAGCCCATGCTCAACAATTGGAAAATAACTGCTTAGTTATTTGTACCCCCAATCCTTTTGCCAAAAATTGGTTGCAAAAGTACTACCTTAAGACTATTGCCGATGTTGTCCAAGATATTTTGGGACATCCGGTGGAAATTTACTTTACTGCTACCACAGAAGACAAGGAATCTACTCTTGATGGGAGTAAAATTTATTGGTCTTTACCAATAGATAGCAACGCTGCCAATGGGACAAATAACCAAGTATCTGGAGATACAGATTTAAATCTTAAGTACGATTTCTCTGGCTTTGTTGTCGGTCCTAATAATCGTATGGCTCACGCTGCTGCTTTGGCTGTGGCAGAATCACCGGGACGTGAATTTAACCCTCTGTTTCTCTGTGGGGGTGTGGGTTTAGGTAAAACTCACTTGATGCAGGCGATTGCTAGTTACCGCCTTAGTGCTTCCCCTCAATCAAAGATATTTTATGTTTCTACTGAGCAGTTTACCAACGACCTGATTGCAGCAATTCGTAAAGATAGTATGCAAAGTTTCCGCGACCATTATCGAGCAGCAGAGGTTTTGTTGGTAGATGATATTCAGTTCCTCGAAGGTAAGGAATATACTCAAGAAGAATTTTTCCACACTTTTAACACTTTACATGAATCAAGTAAGCAAGTAGTTCTTGCTTCAGACCGTCCTCCTAACCAGTTTAAAGGTTTAGAAGAACGCCTTTGTTCACGCTTTTCAATGGGGCTAATTGCTGATGTTCAGCCCCCGGACTTTGAAACACGTATGGCAATTTTGCAAAAGAAGGCAGAAGATAGGAACATACGTTTGCCCAGAGATGTGAGTGAGTATATTGCGACTCAATACACTTCTAACATTCGGGAACTTGAAGGAGCTTTAATTCGGGCCGTAGCTTATATTTCAATTTCTGGTTTGCCCATGACTGTTGAAAATATTACACCGATTTTGAATCCACCCGTACAAGATGCTGAGGCTTCTCCAGAATTGATTTTAATGACAGTGGCAGATGCTTTCAACGTCTCTATTGAAGATTTGAAGGGTAACTCTAGACGTAGAGAAATAAGTTTTTCTCGGCAAATTGCTATGTACCTGATGCGAAAGCATACAGACTTGAGTTTACCGAGGATTGGTGAGGAGTTTGGTGGCAAAGACCATACCACGGTAATGTACAGCTGTGATAAAATTACTCAACGCCGAGAGACTGATGCCAAGTTAGCTCAAAATCTTCGTCAGCTAAGCGATCGCATTAATCTTGCTAGCACCAACCAAGAACGGACTTGAAACGGTGTAGGTGCTGGTTCCCTGAGTATAAATACTTTGTGGAAAACTTGAGGATTTTTCCACAGTTTTTCCACAACTCATTAACTGAAAAGTATTTACGGTAGTTATCTATTTCTAGTTCAAAAGCTTCTCTGCCTTAAAATCAAGATTGTTAACCTGCAACGGATTTAAAGCCTGTGGCACAGTCAAAAGCACCTAAACAGTCCCAGACAGAAACCTCCGTCAAACGAACTCCTTTATTTGAGCTAGCAGTAGAACAAAAGGCACGACTGACTACTTTTTCTGGTTGGGAAATGCCAGTGCAATACAGCAGTATCAGCCAAGAACACAAAGCAGTAAGAACTTCTGCGGGGATGTTCGATATTTCCCATATGGGAAAATTTATGCTCAAGGGTAAGCAGTTATTAGAGCATTTACAGCCACTAGTTCCTTCTGACTTAGAACGCTTAAAAGCTGGCGAAGCACAATATACAGTACTTTTGAATCCTCAAGCAGGCATTATTGATGATTTTATTTTTTATTACCAAGGCGAAGATGAAGAAGGTAATCAGCAAGGCGTAATTATCGTTAACGCTGCTACTCGTACAAGAGATAAAGCTTGGTTATTAGCTGCACTCGAAACAGCACCAGTTGACTTGCAGGATGTTTCTAAAGAGAAAGTTTTGATTGCATTGCAAGGACAACAAGCAGTTGCTCATCTTCAGCCTTTGCTGCAAGCTGACTTAAACTCCCTCAAAAGTTTTGCCCATCTAGAGACGAACTTACTAGGTAAACCTGCTTTTATTGCGAGGACAGGTTATACAGGGGAAGATGGCTTTGAAATAATGGTAGAACCAGAAGTGGGAATTGAGTTGTGGCGAACTCTCCTCGGTGCTGGTGTTACTCCCTGCGGTTTAGGTGCTAGAGATACCTTACGATTAGAAGCCGCCTTGGCACTTTATGGGCAAGATATTAACACCAATACAACTCCCCTAGAAGCAGGCTTAGGTTGGTTAGTTCACCTGGATAGTAAAGGGGATTTTATAGGACGTTCTGTCTTAGAAAAGCAAAAAGCAACTGGTGTAGAAAAAAAGCTAGTGGGTATTGAAATGCAAGGACGGCATATTGCCCGTCATGGTTATCCCATAATTCAGGAAGGACAAACCGTTGGAGAAGTTACTAGTGGTACATTATCTCCAACTTTAGGTAAAGCGATCGCTCTGGCTTATGTTCCCATGAAACTAGCAAAAGTTGGACAACCCTTAGAGGTAGAAGTTAGGGGCAAAAATTACCCAGCAGTTGTGGTAAAAAAACCATTTTATAAGACATCTAAGAAGTTTTAAATATTAGCTTCTGCTGTTTTCTTTAAAAGACTTTTTTGATTGCCGCTATTCAATACTGAGAGCTGCTTTAGCATCTTTTATTGTTACCATGAGTGTCATTGGTGCGACAGGTGAAGGCGTAAACCCACAATTCGAGCAGAATTGCTTTGCCTCTTGGGAAATAGCATGAACCAGGATAGCTCGGATGCCAGCAATTGCTGCCGCTTGTAGAGTGCGTAAGACCGCATCACGCACCAAAGCACGTTCAATTCCTCGTCCTTGCCAATTCAAGTCTAATTAGTATACAAATATTGTATATACAATTCAGAAGTCGGGTTTCTTCCGTTGTACTTCCAGTAGGGATGGGTGGTAGGATGATTATTGACAGAAGCGTACCAAATGTGCAAAAACATTGCTAGCATTCTCTGCAAGCCTCATGCTGCTGTTAATCTTTGGGGCAATTGGCAAAATCAGGATGCGCCCTTATTGACCAAAGTCTTTTCGGAAACTTTACTTAAATGTATCCATCATGATGGTTATGGATTGGAGTACAGATAAAAATATACTTGATGAAATGTTGATTTTTTTTATAGGCAAAAATATTGGTATTTTAGGACCTGATGCATCTGGAAAGAGTGTATTATATACTTTGATTTTAGAAAGAAAGATAGAAGAAACTAGTGGTGCCACCGATGCACGGGAAAGTAGCAAGGCAATTAATATTACCTTTAAAGATGATAAAGATTCTAAGCAATGCCTTAGGATAAAATTAATCCTTGACGTTGGTGGACATAGACTAAATTTCAATCAAAAGAAAGACACGTTTAATAGTCAAGAATATATTATCTATTTGTTGAGAAGTGATTTTGTAATGCCTAACGATAAACAAATAGTCGAAAGAAACATTAAGTATAAATATGAACTTGCTATTCAGCAAGATTTTTACAACATAGATACTTGGGAAGGGAAAAACAGAAAGCTTATTATCGTCGGGAATCATTTTGGTCAACCCAAAGATGGTAAAAAGGTAAAAATACCTTATCAAGGGGAGAGCTTTGTTCCTAATTTTTTAGATAAAAGTATTAAAGCTGATTATCAAAGGGAGTTTCGGAGCGTTGTAACAAAAATGGTACGTCTGAATAAATTTGCTGATGTTAAGTGGGTGGTTGGAAGTCTTGTTTCAGAGCAACTTGGAAATCAGTTGGCGCTAGATATTTTTCGGTGTTTGGTTTAATAAGTTGGAGAAAAAATAATGGTTTATCTTTCGTTTTATGTTCAAAATTTCACAGAAGATGTTCCAACTCTTATTCTTAAAAACGCAAGAACCATCAAACCTTCTGACATAGAAGGTCAAGAACTTATTCAAAAAATTGATAGCCTGCTCCTACAAGGAATTGAACTATCTAATGAACCGCATATACGTATTGTGCATAACAGAAGAGCTGAGTTTTATATTAAAGTAATCACTGATCAAGAAGATTTAAGTGGTCGTCCTGCAACAATTGGAATTTATGGTAAATTGCCCAGCTTAACGTGGGAATATAGTTTTGAAGATTGGTTTTTTAATTTTATTAGTAAAGTTAAGGAACTTTCAAGTGAGATTGATCGCTCACTGCAACCAGAGCATTTACGTAAAATGCGAATTGGGCTAAAAACCCTTTCCTCTACCTATAAGCAGAGATTGTTATCTATGTATATAGGGAAGCTTATTTTAGGGTTCATTCTTCCCATCATAGTAGGCTTACTATTGCAATTTTTTCCTGTTGTTGATTCCAGAACGGTATTATTAGTAAGTTGTCTCATTTCTATCAACAATATATTAATGGCTCTATTAATGCAGGAGAAAAATCTATGAGTTTTCCGCTGGGTCTGCCCCCTGAATCACTTCCTCTCGATGAGCCAGGTAAACGCCGAGTTATTGTAGTTGTGTCAGCGGGCGACATAGAGAGGCTTTTGTACTCTACAAACAGCGAAGAGAGTTGGCGCAGTATGGAGGGAGTTTGTCTTGTTAGAGACTTAAGTAAGTTTTATGAAGGAGAGAGTCAGGTTTTCCTAAACCAATTGAGTGAGCAGGGGCTTCTTCAGGCGAACAATATCCTTCTTCAAAATGCTTACAACCCTTCACTGTACTCCAAAGCAAATCAGATTAAGAGCGATGTGTTAGACAGGAAATATAATCACTATACAACTGTCTGCAATTATCTTGGAGCAACAAAAATTTCCATAAAAATTTCTGATGAAGAACAAGTAAATTCTAAAAAAGAACGTAAGTTAAGATTGTGGAATCCATCTGCTCTAGCAAAATTAGAAGTTAGGTCATTTTCCGAAGAATTGCGCCAATCATACCGCTCAATGGAATCAAAATTAGGTGGAAGTTTGCCAAACATTGAAGCAGCGAAACAATATGTTGAAGCAGAATTTTTACAGAAAGATGACGACATCAAATTCTTAATCAATAATCGTGAATCAGCTCTACGTGGAGAATTGATAAAATATCCAAATGCCTTTAAGACATTCAGACAAACAGTAAATTTATTTAGTCAAGTTGAGCAGAGCTTAGAACTTGCAACAAAATTAGAAATTCCTCAATATCTTACATCGATAAATTTGGATATAACCAATTATGTGAAAAAAATAAAGAAATTCAGTTTAGACATAGAATTGGAGTTTTCTGCTGAAACGCAAAGCTAACAGTATTGGATGCGATCGCACCTTGGAGAATAAGGTTCGTTATTCGCCACTAACTTGGGCAAATACCGTTCTGTTTCTTGGGCCATCTAAATCCAAAAACAGAATTGATTGCCAGGTGCCTAGAGCTAACTTTCCTTCCACAATAGGAATTACTTCACTATTACTAAGAGTAATAGCCATTAAATGAGAATGAGCATTAATTGGCTCATCAGGTGGCACATCCCTTAAGTGTAGGTCATTATGCAAGTATTTATCAGAAGCCGGAGCCAATTTTCTCAAGTAAACCTTGATATCTTCCAGTAATCTCTCCTCATACTCGTTGATTGCTAACGCTGTTGTTGTGTGTCTGGAAAAAACCAAAACTTGACCGTTTTTTATTTGAGTTTCTTCAAGCAGTTTGACAATTTGAGGAGTAAGGTTATAAATACTAATTTCTGGCTCTGTTTCTAATTCAATTATCTGATTAATAATTGGCATTTTACTGAAAATTGTTAATTCGTTAGATTCATTTAGTAGAGGAAGCAATCTTGGTTCTATTTTTTCTAAATTCTAAATTCTAAATTCTAAATTTGCTTCATCATCTGAATTTTAAGCCTAACTGAGCAGTATTGATGTGTGTAGTTAATTTTGTCTTAGTACTTAAGGAAAAAACATCCGACTAGTTACACCTTGCGGTAGGGGTGTGGGGAAGTCGCAACTTCCCCACTGGGGGGTTTGGGGGGCTAGTCCCCCAAAAAGAATTAGGCTTTTTACCCAGAAACTCTCAATCAATTTTGCTTCTTAAGTGCAGTTTATCTTTTCTTCAACGTGGAGACTCTCCGTTATGCCAACAAGAGGAAACACCACCGTGAGCTTGTGATGATTACACTTAATCTGTTACACTCCCCAACTTCGTACCTCACCAGGTAGAGAGACGCTATAGCCCGCATTTCTCAAGTCCTCTACTCAAAAACAATCTTATCTATTCGTCAATGCGTAAGTCCTAGATTAATCCAAATTTTTCTTTAAGAAAGTAAGCACTCAGCATCTTCATCAAAGCTACGTCCAAAGAAGATCGTTTGCTTTCATCCATTTTGGGTAGTTGATCAAGCAGATGAATTATTGCGGCATGGTTATAGAAAGGTATGCTAGACATTAGTGAACTTCGCAGAGTATCTTGAACAAGTTCTTGTAATGGCTCATTGGGCTTGAACGTTGAGGGGGGAGCAAGAAATGGATGCTTTTGGCGATTATACATTTTATTGGTTATGAACGGTTTTGCGGCTTCTCTTAAAACATATTTTTCGGTCAGACCACGAATTTTTAGTGCCACAGGCATATTCCGAACTAATTCCACAACTTTGTGATCTAAAAAAGGTAGCCGTCCTTCAATGGAATGTGCCATCTCTACACCATCACCTAGCATTCGCAACAGGTAATTAGGCAAAATAGTTTTAGACCATAAATAAAGAGATTGGTGAACAGGTTCTCTGTTTGCAAGTTGACCTTGTACATCGATCTGATTAAAAAAGATACGATATACATCTTTTTGGTCAAACTTAGCAATAAGTTCTGGTGAATAGAGAGGAAGAGACCTGAGATATCCGGCAGCAGAAGCTTGCATCCAAGATGGAACAAATCCTAACAAACCTTGAACAGTATTTAAAAGCTTATTTGAATTATCCTCAGCCAGCAACAAACCAACTGAAACTTTATTCTTTTGCTTTAAATCTTCTAGTAGAAATTTTACTGTTTTCTCGTCCTGGTTTTGTTTATTGTGTAGCAGCATATCTTGGCGGAAATGAACATATCCCCCAAATATTTCGTCTGAACCTTCTCCTGTAAGTACAACTTTATAACCCTCATCTTGTGCAGCTCGACTTAATAGATATTTTGCTGTTGTATTGCCGTTAATACACAGCATTTCACAGTGCCAAATTGAATCTGCAAAATTTTCAGCTAAATCAGATTGACGAATAGGAATAATATTTAGATTAGCCCCTGTTTTTACTGCTGTTTCACGAGCAAGTAATTCTTCGTCATAAGCTTCATGGTCAAAAGCAAGAGTAAATGCTTGAATCGGTTCAGCACTATATTTTGCTGCTATTCCTAAAATTGTAGATGAATCAATACCACCACTGAGATAACAACCAACTGGTACATCAGCCCTCAAGCGTAGTTTTACAGATTCATCTAATGTATAGCGAAGCTGCTCAATATAATCGGATGGAGTGTTCTGTGATACGGAATCATTAGTTAATGGATAATCAAAATCCCAATAACGTTGCAGTTTTATTCCAGAGCTAGATGCTATTAAAAAATGACCAGGAGGCACTTGATAAACATTAGCAAACATAGTGCGCTCTGGAGCTAATATACCCTGTTCAGTTTGCCAAAAAGATTCAGAATCCCAATAAGCTGGAACTCCCGCAGCTAGTAAAGCCTTGATTTCTGATGCTATATAAAGAGTATTTTGATAATTGCTATAGTAAAGAGGTTTTATCCCAAAACGATCTCGTGCGGCAAAAAGTAATTCATTACGGTCGTCCCAAATAACAAAAGCAAATTCACCTCTAAGATGATGTAGACATTGTGTTCCAAACTCGTTGTATAAATGAAGGGCTATCTCACTATCGGAACGAGTTTTTAATTTATATCCCCATTGTTGCAAATCACCTTGTATACGCTCAAAGTCATAAAACTCTCCATTGACAATTATATGTAGAGTATTATCAAGGTTGGAAATCGGCTGCTCACCATGATTAATATCGATAATACTAAGTCTTGTATGTCCTAAAGCAACCTGACGGTTAGGAGAGACCCAAAATCTTTGTCCATCCGGACCTCGATGCTTTAAGCAATCCATGGCTCGTTTCAATGATGATTCGGAAATTTGTTCATCATTTGCCAACAATGCTACTATGCCACACATACAATAGGTCTCTTGCTTTTTGGGGATCGTTCAGAAGTATATTTTACTACTTTCCCCGCATTTATCACAAAGATGGCGATGCATCAAAAATTCCACCCTCTAAACTTTATACAGATAATTTTTGTTGTAAAAATTTTACTGCTCGACTAAATTTTATCCTGTGCGCCAGAAACTTTTTCGCTAACTTAGTAATAGTATTAATCAGCAACTTCAAAAGTTTCTCTTATTTTTAAAAAACACTAAATTTCTACCTTAAAATCTGCTTCTCAAATCAATTTGTGAGAAATGCGGGTATAGATAGCCTCAAAAAAAGCTTTGACACTTTTGCTGCTGAGGACAAATTTCGCACAAGTAAGGTTGACTGGTTGGTTCCGGCGGATTGGGTTGTCCTGGCTGCCAACTCTGCCATTTCTTCATCTGCTGTAACTTAGGGGAAATCAAATTAGCGACTGCTTCCTCTAGCTGTTCCGAGGTGTAACTATACTCTTTAAACTCTGGAAGGAAACAATACACTTTCGCCTCAACCAACACTCCCCTCTTTTTACTAATCATGTAACTATAGAGAGCAACTTGGGCTAATTGAGCTAAGGGATTTACTGGTTGATTAGTTTTATAATCTACTACATAGAGGCGATCGCGCTTTAAGTCGCCAATAATATTATCACTTCTGCCAGCTACCCTTTGCACAGTGCCATCTGGCAGAGTAAAGTCACATTTAAGATTACGCTCTTTGCTCAAAAAAGTTTTGTTAATTACTTCTTCGGCTGAGCAATAGTGTCGGTTTACTACTAGAAATTTAACCCAAGTTTCAATCAGTGTAGTTAATCCCCGCTGAACTTGAGGTAACATAATCCCTATTTCGGGATTGGCTTTAAGGTAAGGATAAACAACCAGTTGCTCAAGTTCTTGCTTGAGGTGATCAGTAATTTCTTCTATTTTTAATTGCTCAGCTGTTGGCTTCAAGCAACTGGTTAACTGAGGGTTCTGCTGCAAAGTACGCACACATTGCTCGGATAGTCGATGAAACGCCATGCCAATACTAACAGGCTGATTAATTGGCACAAATAAAGTATTTCCATTAAAAATATCTTTTAAATAAAACAAACGGGGACATTCAAAAGCAACTCGGACTTTGGTTACACTCAAGGGAGGATGTTCAGGTTGTTGAGACTGCTGCTGAGCAAAAAGTTCTGCCTCTTCAATCTTCTGCTGTCGTATTTCTAATAAGCGACGATGGACATGAGCTAAATAAACTGTATCCATTTTGGCATACTTAAGCTGCTGTTCTGTCAAAGGTCTTTGTCCCCAGTCACTAGTTTGTTGTTCAGTATCTACCTGGGAAAATTGGCATAATTCTACTGCTAAAGTTTTCAGTTTTTTATTAGATACTACTAAAGGGTTGCGGCGACGTTTTTTTGTTAATTTATTAACTAGTTTAAATGTACAGGTAACATTTTTAGCCTGTCCGTTACCTCCCACATATTGGAGATCATAACTAGCGAAATGAAAGACTTTTTCAATTTGGGAATTTGCCATAATCTGGTTGACAAAATCTGCAACCAGCTCAGGCTTATCTAACACATCTAGTATATAGGCGCGATCGCCAGTTAGATCCGCCGGATCAGCCAAGATCTGAATCAAAGATAGTCTTGGATTCGGAGTATCCCAGTCAGCGACTTCTGTATCTGCCCAGATAGTTTTAGCCGACGTAAATTGGCTGATAATGGCTCGTATATCATCTGCCTCTGTAAGGTAAGCCATTGGTATTACATAGCCGATTTTTCCATAAACAAGCTTACTTTATTCTAGGATGATTCTACTGTTAATTCATATAAATTACATAAAAATTAAATTGATTATTGCTTCATTTATTAAACTAGGACAAAATTTGAAATAAATAGTAAATTGATGCTTCAATCTGATTTATAGAGACTAGCTTAAAATTTTTTCTCAGAGCAGTAGGTGTAAAAATACTTTATAATTCAAGTATTTCTCAAAGTCAATCTAACCAGTGACCATAAGGGGCTATATACTGTGAAAGTTATTGCGGTTTACCACAATAAAGGTGGTGTTGGTAAGACGACAGCAGTAGTTAATCTAGCAGCTGCACTAAGTAAAAACGGGAAAAGAGTACTAGTTATTGACCTAGATAGTCAAGCTAATACTACCTTTGCTACAGGTATAATCAAATTTGATGATGAAGAGTTTGATGATATCAGAGACTCAAATATACTACAAGTCTTGCAGTCAGAAGAGTTCTATCCAATCCAAGAAATTGCTAGAAAGTCTCAGTTTAGTAATCCAGAAGTTGATGTAGTTCCTGCACACATTGATTTAATGCAGTACGAATCTGAATTGAATCAACTAGATTACAGCAGACTAATACTGATTGAAAAATTAGAAGAAGTAAAAGAACAATATGATGTTGTACTCATTGATACGCCACCCTCTTTAAATCTTTATGCCAGAATAGCTCTGATTACGACAGATTATCTAATTATTCCCTCTGACTTGAAACCCTTTGCTAATCAAGGCTTAGTCAATGTTAAAGACTTCATCAAAAAGGTTAACGGATTTAGAAAACAGATTAAAAGACAACCTATTCAAGTTTTAGGAGTTCTTGCCTGTAAAATATCAACTAATGCTAAATTTACTCAAACCACTTTCAAGAATCGTATTGAAGTTATCAAGGAACGCTATGGTTTTAGCATTATGGATGTAGTTATTTATGACAGGGACGACTTTGCTAAGTGCTCGGAAAGAATGCAGATTATTGGAGATAAGGAAATAGCTGCACCTATATCAGTACTAGATTTTAAACCAGATTCAATGGCTGCACAAGAATTTGAGTCTTTAGCCAGAGAGGTATTACAAAAAACAGGAATGAACCAATGAAATTATCTGCCTCACTTGTGGCTGTCAAAAAAATAAGTTCTAAGATTCCTCGCTCCAATTTTGCAGACGATGAGTTAGAACAAGCAGCTCGTTTAATTTTAGCAGCGGAAGGAGTTATTAACCCAATTATTGTCTATCGTAATGGCTTAAACTCTTACGAAGTATTTGAGGGAGACTTTGAGTATCATGCAGCTAGCAAAGCGAGAGAGCTAGATCCTCGTAAAGGTGAAATGATAGGAGCATTTATCATTGAACTAGATAAAGAGGAGGCAATTTTAGGACAAGTTAAATTGCTTAGAAATTTTCAAACGACTGTTTCAGTAAAAACAGATTCTAATTTAGAAGATGAAGCCTCTTGTTTCAAGAATATGGAATCTCGTCTAGCGCAGACAGAATTTCGGCTTGAAAATCGCATCAAAAAGTTAGAAGATGAATTTAAAGATATTAAAGCATCCAGACAAGTTAAAAGTCAGCCATTAGATATCTTTAATAACATGAGCTTACCTGAACTAGCTGATAAATTAAAAAGTGCAGGTCTGACAGATAAAGTAGCGAATAAAATTGCAGAAAGCATAGAAAACGAACGAAATAAGCAGAAATTTAATTCCTTGAGTGATGTTGTCGCTAGGGTTAAAATAATCAGCGGCAGAAGAAAAGTTAAGGCTATAAGTAGTGATAAAATGCTGTCAATAATAGACAGCTACATTTAAATTTTATTGAATTGATTTTTTGTGATTTTATTTCATATAACCTATTGCCTAATTTTAAATCAATTGTTGTTTTTACAAAAGAAACAAGGAACAGAAAATTAATTTCCCTTCCTCTTGCATTTGCAAAGAAAAGCGTCTGATAAACTAGAAAACTAAAATCTGATGCTGAATTTAAGGATTGTAATTGTGATTTTGGTTTTTCTGCAATAATTTAGTTTTAATTAATTTGCCGAATGTCCTGGGTATAAGATATAACTGACTAAAGAAAAGATTCCATAAATAACCATGCTGTGGAAAGTCTTTGACAAGCAGTACATCTGCAATTACGTTAAATCTGGCGGCTTTTAATGATAAATCTCTAGTAATAAATCTAATTTGCTCTGGTTTTGGTGTCCAGTGACCAATAATTGCGTCCTTTTCAAAAAGTTTAGCTTGAACAAATAAGCCTAACAATCTATCAAGACCCCGTGCTGGCATCCAGGTAATTGCGCCCATCAGTTGCATTGTCTGCGAGAGTTTTGGAAGTGCTTGTTGAACTATCTCATTTTTCCAAACTATGTTGTTAAAGTTCTCAAAATGGTAGCCGAAGTTATCCTTTCTTTGTAGAAAAGGCCAGAACAGATAGCGAAGATCAAATCCTTTATCTAAGGGAGCAATTGGTACTTCTAGTAATCCCTTATAGTTGCCATTTTGATAAGGATGGGGATTTTCTGGAGTTTTTTTACATATCTCCAACTGACTAACATCAGGAATTGCATCCCAAGGTCTTTTGATTCGCTCTTCTTCAGAAACATCTATAACTGCTTTTTGTAGACGGAGAACCCAACTGTCAGGAAACCGGCTAAAGTAATTTTCTGCTAATATGCAAACTTCTGGATGTACAAAATCATCATCATCCAGTGCCAAAACATATTCTCCCTTGGCATTGATCAAGCCGACAAATCTTTGCATCATTTCCCCTTTGTAGGGGCTGGTTAATACTTTAATTCTTGGATCATCTATTACTTTAGGCTTTATCTGGGGGGGGTAAACTAAAATAAACTGAACGTTTCCCTGAAGTTTAAGAAGACTTTCGAGCCAATAATCAGAAAACCTACCTAAGGTCGGAGTAATAATTGATAAGAAGGGCTTTTGGTTGTGGTTCGAGTTCATAAACGCCGTAAGGATAGCTTAATAAAAATTGCGATTAGTAACTTAGAGAGATACTAATAAATACACAGCTACAAAAATTCATCAGGATTTTTTAGCTCTAAAGGGTAAAAAACCGGATGCTTGCTGTTCGAGCAAGTATCTTAAATAAAGAAGTGATTCCTAAAATAATTTTGAACCACTTACTAGCTTTAGATCTTAAATCAAAAATCGGCAGATGTCTCTAAGTTGAGCTATGGCTATGCTAGTACTGATATGGGGTTTACGCTTGCTCAAAAATGCTAGTCAGGTGTATTTGTACAACCTAGATTCTGCTGGCGAATATATAGCAACCAAAGAATATTTATGAAAATTGTCATGCTCTCATCTACGTTCCCCTACCCACCTAGCCGAGGAGGAACAGAAATCCGAACTTTTAACTTGCTTAAGTACCTACAGCAATACCACGAAGTCACCCTTTTAACTCAACGCCACGATGGAGTTTCAGACTCAGAAGTAGAAGAACTGCGTAACTATACAAGCAATCTTGTCGTATTTCCTCTGCCACCACAACCAAAGGTCAAAACTGGTATTGGTGGTTTGCTAGACAAAGCAGGACGTTTTACTCAAGCAGTTCTTAAAGCAACGCCACCCAATGTACTTTATCGATATTCACCGGAAATTCAAGCTTGGCTAGATGCCCATGTCCAAGCAGGTAAGTGTGATGTGATAACCTCTGAGCATAGCGTCAATGAAATCTACGTCCGACCTGAGTTTAGAGACTCGGTGCGTACCGTGGTAGATGTTCATAGTTCTCTTTGTGGCTGGGTAAGTAATCACTTGGAAATGGGTGCTTCCCCCTATCCTTTACGCGATCGCCTCTATCTTTCCCTCTTGTTAGGACGTTATGAGAAGCGCTACTGTAGCAAGTTCTCGAAAATTGTTGTCACGACCCAAGACGACCAACACCAATTTCACAAACTACGTCCCCATGCAGAAATTCAAGTAATTCCTAATGGTGTTGATCTTGAACTGTTTCCCTACCGCCAGAAAGATCCGGGTGGACATAGCT
Source organism: Coleofasciculaceae cyanobacterium (assembly GCA_049683475.1). Classification (GTDB taxonomy): domain Bacteria; phylum Cyanobacteriota; class Cyanobacteriia; order Cyanobacteriales; family Coleofasciculaceae; genus JBAUJE01. Next base: position 105,794 of record JBAUJE010000239.1, read on the forward strand.
TAATTTTCGTTGGCGCTATGGATGCTGAACATAACATCGAAGCAGCCCGCTTTTTTGCCCTAGAAGTATTTCCCCTGTTACGACAGCGTTATTCTGATGCAAAATTTAGCATCGCCGGAGCAAGACCAACGGAGGAAATTCAAAAGCTGGGTAATAACCCTGGAGTGATTGTCACCGGAAGAGTACCCTCAATGGTGGAATACTTGCATAAAACCACCGTCTGTGTTGTTCCCCTACGAACTGGGTTTGGCATCAAAAATAAAACCCTAGAAGCAATGGCGGCTGGGGTTCCGGTTGTAGGAAGCGATCGCGGTTTAGAAGGTTTAGCCGTTGATGGTAATAGCACGCCAGTACGAGCAATGCGAGCCAATCAAGTTCAAGAGTACGTTGCTGCCATTTCTCGACTGTTTGAAGAACCTCAACTGCGAGAGAAACTATCTGGTAATGGACGGGACTTAATTGAGAGGGAGTACACCTGGGAAAGAGCAGGTCAATGCTACGAACAGGTGTTGAGTCAACCTTAAGTTAGTCCTTAAATTGCCCCATTCGGCTAATTTTTTCAGAGATTTTTGCATTTGCCGCCCTAAACTTTAATTTGTGATGTAGTAGCTTGTGATATGGGAGTGCAGCAATGTACTCCTTAACTTTTTGTCTTATGCTCCTTTGTGAGACAACAATAGCCAAAAATCAGCTGTGAGGTGTAAGCTTCATAAAGTCTCATGGTAAAACGAGGAGATATCATGGGCAAGTTCCTGGAAGAAAACCTGTGCTGCTGAGGATATCTCCATACAGGCTGTAATTTACATTAACTCTTTGCTCAAAAGCAGTATGTTTAAAAGTTTCATGAAACTACTACCTTGCCAATTTATAATTCAGTATACTTTACTTGATTAAGACAATCATAAATTAGAAATAGTTTTGATAACCATATAATCAATCTTTTAGCTAGTTTTAATCGGTAAAATTTCGATTGTCCTTGGACAAAGGTCAACCGAAAAGCGAACTTCATCCTTTAGGACTTGCTACAGTTTTTCAGGAAATTTGATGCCTTATGAAAATTCTCATGCTCTCTTCGACTTTCCCTTATCCACCAACGCGGGGAAAAATTCAGGTGAGGACGTTTAATTTAATGAAGCACCTAAGTGAGCGTCATGAAATTACCCTGATTACCCAATACTCAGAAGACGTTACCTATACTCAGGTAGAAGCACTGCGAAAGTTAGTAAAGGAACTCGTGGTTTTTCCTCGACCAAAGAACTCAAACACAGAAAAGGGGATGTTGGGTAAAGTACAGCGCTTCAGTACTTTTGTCCAGCAAGGTACACCTTCTACCGTACTTAACCTCTACTCCGATGAAATTCAAGAATGGGTAGATAAAGCAGTAGAATCAGAAAAATTTGAGGTCATTACTTGCGAACATAGCACTAATGAAATTTATGTACGCTCCGAATGGCAACAGCAACTGCGAACTGTAGTTAATATTCATAATTCCCTTTATCGAACCAGGCGCAACCAACTAGAAACAGGAGCATCGGAAAAACAGCTCAGAGATCAGCTAAATTTGCCACTGCTGCGCCGCTATGAAGAACGATACTGTTCTAAGTTCAGCGCCATTGTCGTTACGACCCAAGTGGATCGGCGGCAGATTGAAAGCTACAATCATGAAGGTAAGATTAAGGTAATTCCCAACGGAGTTGATATAGCCCAGTACCCCAGGCGAATCTCTGATCCAGGGGGACATCGACTCATCTTTATGGGGGCGATGGATAATCGACCCAATATTGGGGCGGTACGCTTTTTGTGTTTAGAGATTTTCCCGGAAATTAGAAAGCGATATCCAGAAGTTACCCTAGAACTAGTCGGCGCAAAACTGGTGCCGGAAATTTTGGAGTTAGGGGAAAACGAAGGCATTACGGTTCTTGGTCGTGTCTCTTCCCTAGCCGAGCACCTTCATAAGGCAACAGTTTGTGTTGTGCCAACCCGGACGGGTTCTGGCATCAAAAATAAAACACTCGAAGCATTAGCTGTTGGCACACCCGTTGTGGGAAGTGATAGCGGTTTGGAAGGGTTGCAAGTTGATGGCGCTAACGTCCCCTTGCGAGCGCTGCGGGCCAATGAAACAGCAGAGTATGTCTATGCCATCAGTCGCTTATTTGAAGAACGCCAACTGAGAAAGCAACTCTCAGACAATGGACGGGCACTTATTGAGAAAAAATACACTTGGAAACGTGCCGGTGAGTCCTACGAAAAGGTACTATTAGGAGCCAAAGATTAGGGGAAAAAAATGAAAAACCCCCCTCCAAGGCGCAAAAAACAGTCATCCAGACAAAACACCCGGCTGGTTCATCAATCATCAAGAAGAAAGGTGAGGGCATCTCCATCCAAGCAAATTCGCCCTCAATCAATGTCCAAGTCCTCCCTGCCAGTCAAACGGCAACCAACTCGGCAAAAGTCACGTCTGAACGGTTGCCTAATTAGCTTATTTACAGTTGTTGCCTTAATCGCTACCTGTACCCTAATTGCTGGTGGCATCCGTCTAGGTATTCTGATGATGATTGACCCTGACGCAGTTTTCTTACCTGAGCGATTTTGGCCGAGTTGGACTCGTATCCCTGTCAATCAAGCTTCACCCCCACAAACTCTTGCCACGATCCGAGATGAGCTTAACTCCCTTGGCTTAATGGCAGGAAAACCCCTGCCCCTAAAATCTGAGCTGCTGTTGCCGGTACTTAAATCTAGCAGCAATTGTCAGACCAACTGTCAAAGAATTGTTGAACTGAGAGTTTATCAACCGATCAAGCAGCGTGGTAACGAGAAGGTATATCAGCTAGTCAATCAGCTGACAATCACAGAGCCAGAAGAGTATTTTGTACTCTCTACTCTAGTAAGTGTTGAATCTGATAATGCCACATCCTCCCGCTCACTTCCCTTGACAAAAATCACTTCTATTGACATGGAATCACCAGCCGAGGGCATTTGGTTCAACCTCTCTGGTGAACTAATTGGGGAAGATTCTCCTCTACTATACGGACAGGTCATTAACTACAATCCTGACCAAATGCATCTGAGTGTCATGTTGGAGTGGACAAATCCTAAGCAACTCCTGCCCTATTGGCAACAGGTGACAGGTGAGTCAACACCTGAGTTAGTTATTGATCAGACTGTTGGTTTAGAACCCCAATTTAAGGTTTACCGGCTTCAACCTCGCTCTTTTGTACCCAATCCCATTTATTTAGAGGAAATTTCTTTAGTACAACCAGCTTTAGAGAGTTTGACCTATCGCCAGGCCTTAATGCTAGCTCAAGGCGGTTTATGGTCCCCTGCTTGGCAGTGGTTGCAATCCCAGAAAGCAGCTAATTGGTCGGCTGGTGCCCAAGCCCAAATGGACTTGATTGGACTGCACGCCCAATTCACTAAGTCTAAGGCAGAGCAAGCCTGGGCAAGTCCTGCTCAACAAATTCTTGCCTCTCTAATTGATGGTCGTTGGAGCGATGCCTTACTGGTTTTTAAGGAGTCAGCAACGGTTACTCCCCTACAAGGGATTGCTAAGCTACTCAATACTGATAATGAAAAATTGTGGGAGCGCGTTGAAGTAGCCCTTAAAGTTAATCCAACGGACATTAATGTTAAAGCCTGGGGGGCGCTAATCCTCGCAGCTCAGCAAAATAGTAACAAGGCAGAGCGATCGCCTAATCGTGACCCAGTTACCTGGTTACAGCAACTGCCCCAAACTAAACCCACCGATATTTACGAAATTTACCAGTTACTCGATAGTCTTTATGCTGCCTTACCCCAAACCTCACCTACTAGCAGTCATTTAAGTCAAATTGTTGGGGCTTCCCATCTAGTTACTGATATCAACCCAGCAGACTGGCTGCAACCGCAGCTGAGAGCTGCTGAGCCGCAACTAGCAATAGGGAACAACCAAATTGACGGAGTACCGATCAACAATATTTCTTCACCAACCCTAGAAAAAGAAGCTGAGCAAGTTTGGTATCAAGTGCAAGTAGCAGCCTTTAATGATGGTCGGCGCTGGTGGCAGTTACCCTTTGATAATTTGCAGCTTGAGGCTATTTCTCCAGGTAAGCAGCTCTGGAAAAAACTCGGTTTAGATACTGATGCGCGCATACAAATTACTGTCTGGGAAAGCAACAGCATCCAGGAATCAATCATGGCTACTGTCAAGGGAGTTTCCTTCCAGGGAGGTCAACTTCAGTTATTAGCAGCAGGTAGACCTCTCCCTAGCCTGACAACAGCTAATAATAGTAATGTTCCCAACCAACCCCTAGCCCACACGGATGCCGCACTGCGCTGGTTACAGCCCCCTTCTCTGAGCCTGTCAGAACTGAACAACCTACAACCTCAGTTGTTGTCAGTCATACTCCCAGGACTATGGAGTGAGCTATCAGGAAACTCTCAGGTTTTGCCAGAACAAATTCCTAGTCAGACAGAGATTGTCCAAGCAATCGGACACTGGGCAGCTCAATCAATTGATTTAACAGGTGATAGCGAACCCGAATTGATACTTAGAGTTTATGAAGATAATTTGGTTACATTGCTACAGTCTAATCTAGCTACTAACCTCAGGGAAATTAGAAATTGGCAACCAAATCGTCCTCGCCCAACCCGTACCCTGATTTTTTCTCCTACAGGTTCTCTGCTTTACAGTGAATTTTCTACAGACCGAAGTTCTTCTCTCAGTGCGATCGCTGACTTAGGAGATGGAGGCCCTACAGCCTTAGTCATCAATGAACCTAACAACTATCGGCTCAGGCGTTGGTCTACTCAACGGCAGCGTTTTGAATAAGCACTCTAGCATTTAAGACTGTCTATATGAGTAAGCACCCTCCCATGGACAACATAGAAAGGGTGCCTATTACTCGCGAATTGAAGACTCTGTTTTAGGGCTATTTCAATCTATCCTTGAGCATGATGATCCTTAAATGACTGATAGCATTCCTCTTTGCTGTAGAGGTGACAGCGCTCTGTAATTTGCTTCATCAAAGACCAAGAAAAACGGCACTCCTGCAGTTGGTCATCCCAGTTTTCTTTGAGGGATGCATGAGCTAGTCGCAAGTTGTAGGAAGGAATAGCTGAAGAAATATGGTGGGGAATGTGAACGTTAATATCGTGGCAGAGGAATTCTACCCAGCGGGGATAGTCACAATGGACAGAGCCAAATAGTTGGGCTTCTCCTTCAGACCAATCTTGTGTTGGAGTAAAAGGAATATCCGGTGCTGTGTGGTGAACAATGGTGAAAGTACTCATCCAGAAGTGGTAAACCAGCCAGGGTACTAGCCAAAATTTGACCACTCCCCAAACACCTGTAGTGGCGATGAGTAAGGGGAAAGCGATCGCTGCAAAAACTAGCACAAGCAGAGCAGAGAATTTTACTTGCTCCCGTTGCTTACCCTCAAATTTAGTCCAGTTGAAATGCAGCATTGCCCAGTGAGCAACAGAACCCAGCCACCAAAACCGACCCCTCATTCTTCGGTAAAGCCACTGAATTAAACCTGTACTTTTGCCATAAAATTCTGTCGTAAAAGGCTGCCAAGCATTATCTACACCTAGTTTATTGGTGTGGGTGTGATGGAAGTTGTGCAGAATTCGCCAACCATGAAAAGGATAAATTAAAGGCAAAAAGGCTAAATGTCCGACTAGGTTATTTACCCAGCGGCGGTTAGCGAAGGAACGGTGACCGCAATCATGACCAATCACAAAAAAACCGGTTAACGCTGTACCGGTAAAAATCCATAGAGGCGGTAGAAGAAACCAGGGTGCTAATGCTAGAGCAAAGTAGCCCAAGCCCACCATTAAGACATTGACCACAACTAAAGTCCAGGCTTTGCGACGGTTTTTGGTAAAAACCTCACGAGGCAAAGTTCGCACAATATCTTTTAAACGTAAGGTTTCAACTGAACCTGTCTCGGCAAGTTGTCGGGTCGGTTCTTTGGTTACCGATATGGTCATAAGAAGATCAATTTCTCCAGAATTAATTGTTTTTTTCAGACTGATTGAGGCAGGCAAAAATTCTGCCATAAACCAAAATTAATGGTTGGCATAAATTTTAAGTCTGCCTCAGATCGGTGGGGGAAACCTTTGCCAACGCTTCGTAATTCCCCATGCTTGGCAGAGTTGGCTTTATCTCAAGGTGATAAACCTTGTCTTTGGGTACAAGATCTTTTATTGTCGCCGATTAGCAGCCTCTGATTCTACCGAAGTCTGCCTTCGCTGCTCTAGGGTTTGCAGTCTTTGTAACAGGAATTCAACTTCTGCTTGCAAGTAAAGGTACTGGGCTTGCTGGTCAGCCTGATAAAGGGACTTCATCAATTCTGTCAGGCGAGGATTGTCTTTTACAGCTCTCAAACGGTTTCTGGAAGATTGAGAACTAGCCATGCCGTTTTGCGAATAGATCAGACCGGATGAAAAAGTTGACATTTATCGTTGAATAGTTATTTATGCTTACTCACACCTTCTGGTCATTTTATCCCGAAAGTCCAATTCAGTCTAAACGAAATACTCCGTCTCTGACTAGATAGACGGAGTATTTATCTCAACAACAAGCCCGGTTGCTATGATTATCCGGAACGATATGCTAAGCAGAAATTCTGACTACTGCTTGGGAATCAGCTACTCAAGCATTAATTTTGCTCAAGTCAATAGGAAACATTTTCACCGAAGTATTTTGGGTCAGAACCGTAATTTTTTTGGCTAGTCTCAGTCTGGCAACTGGTTCAGCGATCGCTTGGCAAGCTTTGGCAAGTGCTGCGGCAGTTTCTCTATTCTTACAACGGATGTATAAGACTCCCCAACGTCGAAAGACTTGGCAAGCTCGTAATGGTTCGAGCAGTTTGAGTTGCTCTGGCTCCTCCCGGTAGAAGCTCAAAATTAGTCTCGCCAGTTGGGAATTGCACTTCATGATTGTTGATCCTTACAATTCTTACTCTTACATCTGCCATAAGCCAGCAACCCAGCTAATACTTTTAAATTAAGCCTAGGTTGTATGAGAGCGCCCACTTCAGGGTATTTAGGGCAAGTAACGCCTTAATTCCTGAATGTAGTCTGTTTGTGCTCAGAGCATCTGCTCCTACCAACTACATTGAACCCCGAATTAGTGAGATGTTGTTCGAGACGGAAAAAAGATTTAATAACCGCTTGCTCCGGGAAAAATTCGCAAAAAAGTCTTGTAAGCTAGTTTTTAAAGCACTTTTGGGTGATTTTTGCTCTGTTTTTTTTGTAAATCTTTATTACAGACTCTTCAAGAAACTAGACATAATTGACACTCCCCTTGCCTTTAAGCGAGGGGATTCTTTCTTCCTATGTCTGTCTAAACAGGAAAGTATTTGATTGAGAGACGCAAGGACAAATCAAACTCTCCTAGCAGTTACAGCATAAAAGGGATCGCCACCACCAACGCCTAGCATCTGTAGAAAATTAGGGACAGTTGAGTTACGAGCAATTACTTCTGGTTTGCTAAATCCGGGTACGGAGTTAAAGTAGCCTTTGACTAACTCTACGCGGCTAGCTTCGTTACCGTCTCGCCATGCTGCGATCGCCTTTTGGAAAAACATGCGGTTGGAAAAGCTGATAATAGCGATGCCACCTGGTTTGAGGATACGGTGAATTTCGGCGAATATAGCATCTGGGTACTGGAGGTACTGTACGGAAACGCAGTTGAGAACAGCGTCAAAATTTTGATCTGGTAGGGGTAATTGAGGATTGGCGTTGAGGTTTTGGATGAAGTAATGATTGAGACGAGGGTTATCTGATAGCTCATCTTCGTTCATACCATGTCCTTCAACGTGAG
>JBAUJE010000240.1:0-24136 GCA_049683475.1 Coleofasciculaceae cyanobacterium
ACAGCAAGGATGCTACGGCGTACAAGCCAGTGCTGATCCTGCTGAAAAGTTTTGACTAAATGAAGTACAGCCTCCTCCCCATACATAGAGAGCGAATTAGCGGCTTCTGCTCGTACATTAGGATCTCGGTCAAATTGCATCAGTTTGAGCAATGCAGCATAGGATTCTTCACTTTGCTTTCTTCCTAAACCCATAGCCACAAAAGAGCGCACTAGAAACTCTGGATCTTGTAGTCTATTTAGCAGTAGAGGAACTGCTATCTCTGAGTCATAACTCCTCAACTCTGTGATCGCCTTGAGGCGTTCCTGAGAATCAGAACTGTTTAGCAAAGTTTCAATTTGAGAGATTTCCATAGGAGTAACAGTAATCTTTCTTTACTTTTCTTAAAACACTACCAAGACGTGACTGTATTTGGGAAGATAGAAATTCTAGAAGATGGCATCAAGTTCATTTTTCACTCAATAGCAGCAAATCAACAGGTTCAACAGTTCAAAAACACGAGCAGATTGGCAATGAAATTGACAAATAGTGACAAAATCAAAGAGCTAATTAGCAAAGCCAGAATTGTTAGCTTTGCTAACTGTCAAGATTCTTTTTCCTCAAAAGTAATCTCAATTTTTCAACAGGCTGACGCTCAAGGTCGCTATCTTACAGACGCTGATTTAGAGCAAATTCAAACCCTCTCACCTGAAGTTAAACCGTTGACAGATATAGTCAAAATACTGCGCAATCAGGCAGACGAGATTGTCTCTGAAGCTAGGCAACAAGTTTTGACTCAATATCCAGATCTTACTGAACCTGGAGGTGGTCTTTATCCACCAGAAAGAGCCGAAGCTTGTTGGCGAGATTTCTGGCATTTCCTACGCTGCATTACTTATGGCATCGCTAGTGGGCAAACACAGTTTACTTGTGAAGAGGGACTACACTATATGAACTTGTTATATCAAGAATTGCAAGTACCAATACCTGCAATGGTTTTGGGATTAGAATCTACCAAAGATTCTAGTTTGCAACGTTTATCGGATGATTGGAAAGAAACTTTAGAACCCTATTTTGAGCATTTAATTGGGCAGCTAAGACTGTTCAGTTACGAACATCAAAGTTGAGGTAGCTTAAAATCTATGCCAGAAATAACTGCCATTAGTTGCAAATCTTTGATTAGGGACAAAAGTCATACTGTAATTATTAGGGTGATAGGTCTGAATCTCCGAGGTAGAGTACGTAGAAGTAACTATACGGTCAAAGTTCCCTACGAACGTATGTTGCAAACAATGCAGCAACTAAAACGTTTCGGGGGCAAGATTGTTAGTGTTACGATACATGGAGCTTGTCCAGTACAGGTTGATTCAACTCAGCCCCTTACAGCAGAAGTACTAGAATCTACTCAGACAGCAGGAAAAGACCACTGCTCAACTCCAAAACTTAAACATCGGAAACGCTCACGCCAGACCAAAGGACTTAGGAAAGTAAGCTGCCAGCACAAGACGACAAGGGCAAGAAAAGGTAGAAACAAACCCAAATCTCAGCGGAGAGCAAACTTGCAAGTGCAAGGCTATTGCTAGGGTTAAATACTTTTCTCTGAACTTTGAGCTGAAATCTATCCCAATCGCAAGCCTCAATGATCTTGGGGATTACCATGGTAAGATAGAAGGTCTGGACATAGGTCTGGTAAAGCAAGCACAAACTTTAGGCAAAGTGAAAGCTTTCCGTCATTTCTCCCAACTCCCAGTTTGAATCTAGGAATTGGTTTTTTTGGCAGTGTTGGGCTGATTTTGGTCAATAAGCGGAGGAGTATGCCAGTGTCAAAGAAAAAGCGTGGCGCTTCCAACTTGAGTTCAAGCAAAAGCAAAGTCAAGATGGGATTGTCTCTTACACCTACGAGTATTCAATCCTTGAGTACGCTGGCTAAGCAAGCTGGACTGTCTCGATCTGAGTTACTAGAGCGTATTGCTAGGGGTAAAGTTGCTATATCGAGCGATGCGGCTGATCTGACAATTGCACTTGAAACAGAAGCCGAAGAAGGGAAGCCAGCAGGTAGAGATACTCACGTAGTTAATGCCCAGCTACAGCTAAATGAGCAGGAAGCACAGCCAGAGACTAAAAGCTTATCACCAGAGGAAGACCAATCTCAGCAACAGGAAGCACAAGAGCAAACTGGCGCAATTGCTGATGGGCAAAAGCAAATTGCCCAACTTAAAGAAGAACTAAGTAAAAGTATCGCTCAACAAAAGACAGAGCAAGAAAGTTCTAAGTCTTTGCAAAAGAAATCCCTTGAGCAAACGAAGGAAATTGATCTCTTAAAGAAGCAAATTGCTGACTTGCAAGAGCAAGTAACCAGTAAAGCCACAAAGGAAAAAGAACAGAAAGAGAAATTTGTAGCGCTACAGCAAAATTTCCAGGGTCAAGAACAGACAAACGATCAGCTTCAAAAGAAGATCGATAAACTGCAAAAACAACTAGAAAAACAGATTGCCCAACAGGAAAAAGAGCAAGATAAGTTTGCTCCTCTACAGCAGCAGATTGAGCAGCTGCAAGGTCAACTAGAAGCTAAAACTACTCAAGAAAAGCAGCATCAAGAAACCTATCAGTCCCTGCAAAAACAGTCGGAGCAACAAGAGCAGGTTGTTGGGGAACTACAGCAGCAGATTGAGCAGTTGCAAGGGCAGTTGCAAAAACGTACTACCGAACAGATTGCGCAACAAGAGAATGAAAAATCGCTGCGGCAAGAGTTGAGTCAACAAGCTAAGCTGATGACAGCTTTACAACAACAGAGTACTCAGATGCAAGGTTCCTCTGCTATTGGAGAAAGATTTTTGAATAAGTGGCGTAACCGCACTTTTTTTAGATAGTTATTGACACTCCCATCGCTGTTCGCGCAGCGTTGCCGCAGGCTAAGCGAGGGCTTTCTTGCCGGAGCCAGGTAACTTTTTGTATAGCTTTTCAGCCAGTAGTATTAATAGCTTCTTTCTTGAAGGAAAGCATCAAGGGTTTTTCTATTAGGTAGAGAAGGTTGTGCTCCCGCCTTGGTGGCAGAGATTGCCCCAGCCGCACTACCCCAGACTAATGCTTGTCTTAGAGGTAAGCCTTGTGCTAAAGCCACTGCCAAGGCTCCATTAAAAGCATCACCTGCGGCAACACTATCAACGGCTTGGATAGAAAAAGCTGGCACGAAGAACGATTCAGCTTTCGTGGCACAGTAAACGCCTTGGCAGCCAAGTTTCACAATTGCTGTACAAACTCCCCGTTCCCTTAGCACCTCTGCGGCTTTTGCTGCTGTTTCTCGGTTATTGACAGGAAAGCCGACTAGCTGAGACGCTTCTAACTGATTGGGGGTGATAATATCGAGCAGAGGGTAAAGCTGAGTGGGAATGTCTTGAGCTGGTGCTGGGTCAAGAATAACTGGTACACCGGATAATTTTGCTGCTTGGGCAGCTAATAATACTGTTGGTAAGGGAATCTCCAACTGCATTAGTAAGAAAGATGCTTCTGGTAGTAGCCTCTTAAGGCGTTCTACATCTACCTCATCCAATCGCTCATTAGCACCAGCAACGATAATTATGCTGTTTTCTCCCTGTTCATCAACAGCAATGACAGCAACGCCAGAACTGGTTTTTTGATCAAAGACAATGCCATCAGTATTAACACCTGCGGCTTGCAAACTACTGAGGAGTTGATGTCCAAAATCATCATCCCCCAAACGTCCGATCATTTGAGTAGAGACACCCAATCGTGCTGCTGCTACTGCCTGATTAGCCCCTTTGCCACCAGGGACAGTAAAAAATTGAGAACCTTGTAAGGTTTCACCAGCTCTTGGCAAACGAAGGGTTTTGGTTACTAAATCAATATTGATGCTGCCAAAAACAATTATTTTTCTCATTGTGCAGAAGACGGGGAGAAGATAGTCAATGGAAAATTAAACAATTAACAATTGGCAATTTTCCATTTTCCATCTCAGATTCCTGGCTCAAGCTCAGTGTGTTGGCACAGCTGGCTGCAAACCGAGTAGGTCAATCAACCGTTCTATATCAAAATGCTCCTTGATTAGATGTTTGATGCATTCTACTTTGATTTGTTCGTGTAGGCGTACTTGACCAAAGGCATGATCAATAATTTCTACTGTAGTTAAAGTATCTAGATCAACGGAGAGAACGGGAACTTCTAACTCTTCGGCACGGTTGAGAATCATCGGTTGTGGTGGCAAGTGACCAGTGAGAATCAGACAGTGAGTCGATGTCTCTAGGGCAGCCATCTGGATATCGGCGCGATCGCCTCCTGTGACAACCGCCATATTTCTGCCACTGCGAAAATACTCCAGCGCCGAGTTGACGTTCATTGCCCCAATCGTCAAGCTTTCTACCATCAAGTTCAAACGATCTGCACAACAGAGAACTTCTGCTTGTAACTGATTAACCAGAACTTGAACACTGACACTGCGCAACAGACTGCTTTTAGGAATCATGCCCAAAACCCTAATTCCTTGCCTCTCTAGGAACGGTCGCACTGTTGATTCTGTAATCAATAGTTGCTCGGCAGGAATATCATTAATTATGACTCCCAGTAGCCATTCACCTAGCTGCCGCTTCGCTTCTAGCAGAGTTTCTACTAACAAAACCGAGTGGTAGCGGGCAACTAGAAGGACTGGGGCATCAGCCGTTTGGGCAACCTCCTTTAAAGATAGGTCAAATAGACTACCCTCAAATAAGCTGCCAGGGCCTTCTAAGAACATTAAATCGCTATTGGGCTTCTGGAGATATAAATTAAGAGACTGGCGATAGTTAATTGAATCCTCTCCCCTGAGACGCCTCTCAATTGTCTCAGAATCAAGACATAAAAGAGGACCGCGCATCCTGTTAGAGGGTAAGTTAAGAGATTCCATCATCAACTGGACATCCTCTTCCACCTCTGAGGATTGATCTGATCTAAGACAAGTTCCTAGGGGTTTTCCGTAGGAGACATCTACACCTAGAGATTGGAGTTGATTAGCAACACCTATAATTGTTGCTGACTTACCACTGTAAGCTTCTGTTGAACCGACCAGCAAATACTTAGCGACTTCTGACACCCTTTGTTTCTCTCCTCTGAATTAACTTCTGCTTACTCATCAATACGCAGTAACTTGCGATAAAAGGCTTGGGAAAAATCTGTCAAGCGCGATCGCTTAAAATTCATGATCACCTCAATCAAGTAATTAATGAATTCATAATTTGCCATATTGACTTCGTAACTAAGATCTGCATTGCCATCAAACTGTAACCGGCAACGAGTCAAGTCAGCAGGAAGATTTGATACAAACCAAGTGGCAACAAAGGGAATGCTCTCACCGCCTTCAATCCGACGATGACCTTCTAGGGAACCATGTTGATAGAGACTAATTGCCAGGGGTAAGATATTGCGCTTAGCTCCCTGATAGTAGGGCATGTAAATACCAACTTTGGATTTTTCGGCAGGCTGAAGTTGTTCTATAGACATGTGCTGATCTAGTTAATATCCCTGTGATTCAGATTCTGATTGACCCTTCCTGATGGCTAGAACCAATGACAGGAAATTGATCGGACTAAAGAATGTCAATTCAGGACTTCTTCTGAGATCTTATGCTCTCTACTCAACCGACGGCTGATCTTTTTAATAGTTTTATATGTAGTACTCGCACTTGCCTGTTACCTGTTACCCCTTATTGCAAATATTTGGGTGGGGATTTTCTGTCGTCTGTTGCCTATTGTCCCTTAAACAGACCTCTTGCAAAACTAAAAATCCAATCAAATTGAGGGTTGAAAGAGTCAAATTCTATACCTGTTCCCCGTATGCCCTAGCGGTCATGCTCGGCAAACCCTTACTTCTGCAAGAAGTCTAATCTATAAGTGAAAACTAAACAGCCAGTCACACAAAAGCAGCTTGATAGCCCAAGCTGCCTAAATGTAGCTAATTTTTTCAGATAAATGTAGAGTCAGAGGCTGTCAATCTAGTTGTTAGAAGCCTGCACAAATCCCAAAGTTAAGCTGTCTTTAGCCAGGAAGTGATCCAAATGATAAGCTCTTTCTTCTGTTTTGAGAAGAATTTGCTCATACAGATAGCGAGTGGCGCGATCGCCTAAGCTTTCTGCTTGTCCTGCTTGACGTCTAAGTAGCTTAATTATCTCTTGCTCTGCTGCCAAGTCATGCTCTACCATCTGACGGCTAGCAAACTCTCCATCTGCTTCAGGAGCAAAGCAGCACAGTTCAGCCAATTTGCTAAAACTAGCAGCAGGCACTCCTCCGAGTCCGTTCAATCTCTCTCCCAAATCATGAACGTGACCTTGCACTTCGTCGTAGCCTTCGTTAAAAAACTGATGTAAGGAGTAGAATTCTGAGCCTTCTACTACGAAGTGGTGCTTTTGATACTGCAAGTATAGTGCCTGAAAGCTTGCCAGTAGGATGTTTAGACCTTCACAAACTGGTTCTGTGACACTCTTTTCTAAGAGGATAGGATTTTCGTAGACTTCGCCGAAATTGCGTATTAGACCCTGAGTTGCTGACATAGGTTGTGTTCTCCTCTCATTAGGCAGACTTTGTTGCCAATGAGCCAATACTAACACAACCTAAAGAAAATTTTAAACATCACAAATTTTCGCCTTGAATTGAGGCGAAGCGCTAATTGAAACTACTTTAGCTGCTCAGTGGTTAATTTAACTAGTTTTGCGGCATCAGTTGAGAAGTATTAGCATTTGAACAATATATATACTAGACTATCTGAGGAGAGTTGACAATTGAAAAAGCTCTTATACGTCAGGGTCTTCAGGAAATGTCAGGTGTGCCGTTATAGAAATTAATGACAAACTATATCGTCTTCATACAGCAATGAATGAATCCAGTTCCCAACCAGAAGTTAGTCAAGTTATCGAAGTAGCAGCTTCAGACCGATGGCAAATCTATCAACGCTTGCAAGAGCTAGGAGTTCCCTGTAGCTACAAAACTGGTCAGCAATTGACGGCTCAAATTGACTATGTAGTGGCGGCAATTCAACTTTGGAGTGTTGCTAGACCCTTTTTGCTAACACGTCGGGAATTGAGCTTGTGGCTGGAACGTTGCTGGCAGGAGGGTAATTCGGTGAGGTGAGGGTGATGGGGGTAGAAAGAATTAAGAATTCAGAATTCAGAATTCAGAATGCACAAAGATGGAGGAGCAAGGGAGCAGGGGGAGATGAGGAAGATTGACAATTTTCAATTCTAAATTCTTAATTCCCTATTGCCTATTGCCTATTGCCTGTTTCCCGTTCCCCGTTCCCTTTTGATAAAAATTTTTCCACTTTCAATTCACATCAGATATTTTTGACAGCAAACTACATCCATGACAAAATCGGCAATTCTACATTTAGAGGGAATTAAGAAGCAATTTGAGCAAATGGCAGCCCCCGCCGTTGCTGGTGTCACATTAACGTTACATCAGGGTGATTTATTAGGATTTCTTGGCCCTTCTGGCTGTGGTAAAACTACCCTCTTACGAATAATTGCTGGCTTTGAGCAGCCTCAGTCCGGAACCGTGGAACTAGCTGGACGAGTAGTTGCTGGTTCAGGTTGTTGGCTACCCCCAGAAAAGAGGGATACTGGTATGGTCTTTCAAGACTACGCCCTGTTTCCCCACCTGAATGTAGAGGAAAATGTTGCTTTCGGGCTGAAAAATCATAGTAAGCTGCGCGAGGCTAGAGTTTCTGTCAAGGAGCGCTCCCATGAGGTGATTGCTTTGGTAGGATTAGCTGGGATGGAAAGGCGCTATCCCCACGAATTATCAGGTGGTCAGCAGCAGCGAGTTGCCCTGGCTCGCGCCTTGGCACCTCGACCTGCTCTAATTTTACTTGATGAACCCTTGAGTAATCTTGATGTCCAAGTACGTCTTCGTTTGCGCCAGGAAGTAAGAACCATTCTTAAAGAAACTGGTACATCTGCCATTTTTGTCACCCATGATCAAGAAGAAGCGCTTTCCATCTCCGACCAAGTAGCTGTGATGCGACAAGGACGTTTAGAACAGCTAGGTACACCAGAGGAAATTTACACTCGTCCGGCTTCCCGCTTTGTGGCAGAATTTGTCACGCAAGCAAACTTTTTACCAGCCAAACGCCAGGGAAATCATTGGGAAACTGAAGTAGGAGATTTTGCCGTTAGGAGTGAGGATGCTGAGTTAAACAATTCCTTGATAGAGAGAGGTGAGTTAATGCTGCGCACAGAAGAGCTTATACTCAGACCTGATCAGGAAGGAAAAGTAATAGTTAAAGACAGAAGCTTTTTAGGGAGAGAGTATCATTACTGCTTACTAACACCCTCCGGCAAAAAACTCTATGCTCGTACCAGTTTGAATACTCAATTGCCAGTGGGTATACGAGCAAGCCTCTCTATAGCTGACTCCCATATACAGATTTTTCCAGCCCCCGGTTTGGAAGCCGAAAACGTCCCGGCATTACTTTGATTTGTGTCTTTGATTCAGAATTACTTTATGGCAATTATTACCATTCAGGCAAGAGAAATTGACAATCTCAAAAAGGCGAGTATTAAAAGTATTGTGACAACTAAATCCCAAACATTAAACTGACAAAAGCAACAGTCATTAGGTTTACAGTTTAAATTAATTTGGTTAATTAATTAAATGCTCAATTCTAATTTGAGCAAAATCATGGTATGGCCTTTATGATTACTTTTTACTCTGAAAAATATGAGTAAAAGTCTTGTTTATGGTAGTTGACTAATTTAGGCTTGTATGGTCTATATTTAAAGGCATTGCTAGGTTATACTCTAATCTGTCTAAAGGCTTATTCACAATAGAGCGAAAATGCATACAGAATGAAGATAGTTTCAAGTCAGTATTAACTATGAATAACAAACCTTTACTTAAGAAAGTTACAAGCTTAATTCTTGGAAGCTTGCTATCTCTTTTAGTTCTGCCTGGTCTATTTTGGCTAGGATTAACTACACCTCAAGCTTTAGCTAGTGAGCAAGCAGTTACTTTATCACCAACTCTGACCATCGCGGAGGTAGATGCGGTTAAAGACCTTGATGTAGAAGCATTTAAAAATCAAGCTCAAGGTATGGTAGATAAAGGGGTGGGCAAAGCTCAAAAGAACCTGGGTGCTACTGAAAACCAAATTAAAGGTACGCTCAGAGAAACCAAAGGTAAAGCTCAGCAGCAGATGGGTAAGGCACAATCAGGTCTTAGTAATGCCGGTGATAAGTTAGAAGATACTTCAGAAAACTTGATTGACAAAATTCAAGATATTTTTGACTAAGCTTTGATCTGCTCTTTTTGGGACTGTGGTTGTTTGGTAGTCATCGTCACGGCTAATTGTAAAGCACAGGTCTAATATAGCTAGGCAAGTTAGTAGGGCAATAATTGCTCTACTAATTTTAATTTATGAAGTATAAATTAATTTATTGACTAAATAAGTCAATTTATATTGTTAATTAGAAGTATCTAAAATTAAAGCAGTTTAACCTCTGGACTACACTTAGCCGTAATTAACATGCCAATTCAGAATCAAAAAAAACATTACTCCGGAGTAGAAAAGATTGTTGAAGATAAAGGAGAGAGATTGAACGAGAATTGCTCTCTCAAGAGCAAAAAAGCCGGGAAATTAATAGCACTCCTGCTATTGTCATGTCTAACCTTACTTAGTTGGTCATTTCCCGCCCAGGCTGTCACTCGCATCAGTCCTCAACTAGAAGAGCAAGTTCTAGAAATTATTCGCAATAATCCTGAAGTAATCCTAGACTCTGTCCAAGCATACCAACAGCGACAGAGGGAAGAACTTCAGCAAAGACAGCAAGCTTTTGTGCAAGAATTAAAAGCTAATCCCCAATTAGTAATTGCTCAATCTCCTACGACTGGATCAGCTAAAGCAAACCTTCTACTAGTTGAATTCTCCGACTTTCAGTGTCCTTACTGTGCCCAAGCTCATGAGACAGTTAAAGAGTTTATGACCAAGCATGGCGAACAAGTCACTTTAGTCTATAAGCATTATCCTTTAACTTCTATTCATCCTCAAGCTTTACCTGCTGCTAAGGCTGCTTGGGCTGCTGCGAAGCAAGCAAAATTCTGGCAGTATCATGATGCTCTATTTACTCAGCAAGAGCAACTAGGCGAGGAACTTTACATGACTATCGCCAAAAAGCTCAATCTCGACCTAGAACAGTTTAATCGCGATCGCAACGGCGACACTGCCGAAGCCGCCGTTCAAGCAGATATGCAGTTAGCAGAGGGTTTGGGAATTTCCGGTACACCTTTCTTCGTACTCAATGGCGAGACGTTCTCTGGTGCTGTTAAACTCAGTCAAATGGAGAAAATCCTGGAACGTGTCAGCCTGGAGTAGAACTTTGGCACAAAGAGTAGTTGGTAGAGACGGCATGGTCAATCACGTTAAAATTGCCCCAGCCATCAACCGTTGATATCGATACTCCAACTCTGATTGCATTAAAGGATAATTAGCCAATTTCTCATCCTGGATAATCACCTTCTCCGCCGCATCCCTTGCCAAATTCAAAACCTCCTGGTCTTCTACCAAACTTGCTAAGGCAAAATCAGCTAACCCCGACTGGCGCTTACCTAACACCTCTCCTGGCCCCCTAAAGCGCATATCCATTTCTGAAATGAAAAAGCCATCTTGAGATTGGGCTAAAACCCCTAAACGCTGTCGTGATGTTTCAGTTTGAGTACCACTCATTAATAAACAGTAAGATTGATGAGAACCACGACCAACACGACCTCGTAATTGGTGCAATTGAGATAAACCAAAACGTTCTGCATTTTCAATCAGCATTACTGTTGCGTTGGGTACATCGACACCTACTTCAATTACTGTTGTAGAAACAATAATCTGAGTTTGGTTATCACGGAAAGCAGTTAAAGCTTCATCTTTATCAGCAGAACTCATACGGCCATGGAGCAAGCCTACCTGAAATTCTGGAAAAATACTTTCAGATAAGCGTTGATGCTCCTCTACTGCTGAACGCACATCTAACTTTTCCGATTCTTCAATTAGGGGTAAAACAATATAAGCTTGACGACCTTGTGCCACTTCCCGACCAATCAAATCATAAGCATGTTTGCGCTCTTTTCCTGATAATACGGTAGTGGTAATCTCCTGACGACCGGGGGGTAATTCATCAATCTGACTAACATCCATATCCCCGTGCAAGGTTAGGGCCAATGTGCGAGGAATAGGTGTGGCTGTCATCGTTAAAACATGGGGAGACTGACCTTTTTGCTGCAAAAGCGCTCGCTGTTGCACACCAAACCGATGTTGTTCGTCTATTACGACTAAACCCAAGCGATGGAAATTAACTTTGTCTTGAATTAAAGCGTGAGTACCCACTAGCAAGGGCAATTCCCCAGTTTCTAGTTGAGCATGAATTTCCCGACGTTTACCAACTTTAGTAGAACCCGTCAGCAGTTCTACTGGCAAGTGCAAAAGATTAAACCAACTAACTAATTTACGATAATGCTGTTCTGCTAAAACTTCTGTCGGAGCCATCAGCGCCCCTTGATAGCCTGACTGAATTGCCGCGAGGATGGCAACTACAGCAACTACAGTTTTACCAGAACCCACATCCCCCTGCACTAACCGATTCATCGGCGTTTCTGAGGCTAGGTTATTAAGGATATCATTAATTACTCTTTTCTGAGCACCTGTCAATTCAAAAGGTAGCAACTGATAAAATTGATCAATCAGTTTACCTGTAGAGGCCAGAACAGCACTAGATTGAACTTTTTGTTGTTGCTTACGACGCTGAAGAAATCCTAACTGAAGATAGAAAAACTCATCAAACACCAATCTCCGTCGAGCATGGCTGAGTAGGTCGCTATTTTCAGGAAAATGGATATTCGCGATCGCTTCTTTTAATTTCATCAACCCATACTGTCGGCGTAGATTGGCAGGTAATGGCTCTTTGAGCTTACCTGCACTCGGCAAAGCAGCAATTACAGCCTGTCTAACCAAGTCGGCCGGCACCCCATCGGTTAGGGGATAGACAGGCACCACTCGACCAATTTTAATAGAATCGATACTTCCCCCTGAACCTTCTAATACTTCTAGTTCCGGGTTATCTAGAGTAATACCATACTTATTTTTCTTGACCAAACCAGAAGCAGCTACCACTGAATTAACAGGATACTGCCGCTTCATTCGCTCTTGCCAGCCACGATTACTATAGCGAGCTCCGGCGAAAAAGCGATTTAGTTTAAGGGAACCTGTGGCATCTCTTAGCAGTAGCTCAAAAATAGTTAATTTCTTATTACGGGGGCTAGTAAAGCAGTTACAACGCTTGACTGTACCCATAATAGTTACCGTTTCACCCTCAACTAGGTTAGCAATATTAACCTGACGAGCATAGTCAACGTGGTCACGGGGGTAATAGTAGAGAAGGTCACGTACTTTATGCAGACCTAGGCGTTCTAAATATATACTTTTTCTCTTGCCCACCTCTGCCAATTCTGCTATGGGTAGGTCAAGGCTTGGGCTAGTTGTACGATTGGACTCAATCAGGGGTGTTGTAGGAGGAGATTTGAATTTGGCAGGATTGGTGGTGGTTTCTTCCCTAGTAGCTTGCTGTAATTGTTGTAAAAATCTACGGGTAATAGCAACTAAATGTTGCCGTTTAGCCAAGTCCATCTCAGGATAACAGGCAAACTGACTAGCAATTTCTTGCCACTGCCGTCTTTCCGTTGAGGATAACATGTTGGGGGTTTTGCCAAAACTGAGGCAGAGAAACTCACTGAAGCAGTACTGATTACCTACTACATCAATAAAACCTCTTTCCGCCTCTACTGAAAGGGCTTTTTGTAAGCGCGTCCAATCGGGTGATTCTGTGTTCACGACCTACTCCCCAACCAATTGTTTATTATGGTGAATTGGTAAGAAAATGACAATCAGTAACTAACACTAAATCCCCCTTCTTAAGAAAAGAGATTAGCTTAACTATTTTGCTACTCTTCAAACCAGCAAGCTCGCCACGCAGCCTCAGCTTTAGCAATAGCTAGCTCTCGTTGTTTTTTACGATACTTTTGTCTAAGAGTCTTAGCTTTAGCTGAAAACTGGTGAATTTGGTTGCGTGTAACGCTTAAGCTGGGGTCAGCAAATTCAATCTCTGGCAAGCGCAGGTTAACGGCAATAATACGCGTTATGCTGGAGTCTTCCTCATCACTTTCTATTTCCATTAACAAGTTCATCAGATTGGGGGAACCAGCTGTTGTGTCAGAAGATGCTTCGACTTTTGCTGCTGCTTCAAAGACTGCTGTAGGAAGTTTTTTTGGTATGATACCTGCTTCTTGGAGCAAAGTATTGCTTTCTGTAGAGATGGTTTGTAAAGTCCGATTAATGGCTTTCTCCACTCTCCGTTGCCACCGCACCAGCTGCTCTAATTGACTAGTATCTTCCTCAGCTTTAGGCTCATCTTCTGTTAAAGACATCTCAAATGCTGGTGTTGCTTGAGTCGCTTCAGGTGTTTCTTCTTCACTTTCTAGCAATTGAGCATCAGTTTCAAAGTCAGTTTCCTCTGATTCATCAGTTTTCTCTAACTCTTCTTGATCTGTATTGTCTGATGGGTCTAAATGTGAGATTAACTTGGTTTGAGCTTGTCCTCCTATCTGCTTTAGTCCAATTTGCAGCTGTTGGCGTTGATTGAAAGACAAACTCAAAAAAGAGTCGGGATAGCCTTGAGTGCAAACCCGATAGCTAGCCATAATCAGTTGCTGTCGCACAGCTTGCCCTAGTAACTCCAGATATTTGGAGTAAGTATCATGCACTTCTGCTGCCAAAAGGGTATTGACCTCTTCTAGCTTGGCTAAATCCTGCTCAATTTGCTCAACTGCTCTCACTATCAAATTTCCAGTAACTATCTAGGTTGAGAATAGATTAGACCTTTTACAAACTATCTTTTGCAAGAGGTGGTTGTAAAAATAAATCCTCTTCCTTCCTCTACTTTTGCATAAAGTCCATTATCAACTCCATCTAGAGGATAGCGACTAGAGAAAACCATGGGTCATCTACAAGAGATGACCCATATTGCTTTTAAATCAGGCTCAGAATACCTGTTTCTTACTTTTTACCCATCTGCGCTGCAACTTCTTCAGCAAAATTGCTTTCTTCTTTCTCGATTCCTTCACCGAGGACGAAGCGAGAAAAGCGGCGCACTTGGATGTTTTCACCCAACTGAGCAACGGTTTGCTTAACCAACTCTTCTACTGTGATGCTTTGGTCTTTGATATAGGGTTGATCCATCAAAGATAATTCTTTCAGGCGTTTGTCAATTCGACCCTGAACAATCTTTTCCTTGATGTTATCTGGTTTCTTCCCGAGATCATCACGCCCCATTTCAATTTCTTTTTCCTTCTGGGCAAATTCTTGGGGAATATCTTCGACCCTAACGTACTCGACATTGGGGCAAGCCACAACTTGCATGGCAATATTTCTGGCTAGGGATTTGAACTCTTCGCGGCGAGCAACAAAATCAGTCTCACAGTTTACTTCTACCAGCACGCCTACACGGCCACCAGTGTGAATGTAACTGTCAACAATTCCTTCTGTCGCTGCACGGCCAGCTTTTTTCTCCGCCGAGGTAATACCTTTTTGCCGCAGCCATTCTACGGCTTTGGTCATGTCTCCCTCGTTCTCTTTCAAGGCCTTTTTGCAGTCCATCATGCCAGCGCCGGTTTGTTCTCGGAGCTCTTTGACGAGTTTTGCTGAAATTTCTGCCATCTTGCTTTTGTTCCTACTCTGCCAACAGAATTACAAGCTAATTATTCTTCTTCGCTGTCACCCTCGGACGTTTGTTCAGACGGGGATTCTTGGTTAGACTCGGATTGTTCGTCAGATTCTGATGCTTGTTCAGCTACTGGCTCAGACACTGGTTCAGGTGCTGGCTCAGACACTGTTTCAGCTACTGGCTCAGATACTGGTTCAGCTACTGGCTCAGGTGCTGGCTCAGATACTGGTTCAGGTGCTGGCTCAGGTGCTGGCTCAGATACTGGTTCAGCTACTGGCTCAGATACTGGTTCAGGTGCTGGCTCAGACACTTTTTCAGCTAATGTTTCTGACGCTTGCTCAGAGGGCAAATATTCTGCCTCATCTTCTGGGGAGTCGATGTCTTCACTCTCCTCGTCCATGTAGTCTAGACCAGCATCGAAATCTTCGTACTCATCCTCCTCTAATTGACCATGGCGACCTTCGTAAATCGCGTCAGCCAACTTGCCTATTATTAGCTTAATAGAACGAATAGCATCATCATTGGCTGGAATGGGAATATCTGCGAAATCAGGGTCGCAGTTGGTGTCCAGCATTGAGACAATGGGTAGTCCTAACTTTTCACATTCTAGGATGGCATTGTGCTCGCGTCGCTGGTCTATAATTACCACAACGTCGGGAACCTTACGCATGGTTTTGATTCCACCCAGGTATTTCTGGAGTTTGCCTAGTTCACGACGCAGGACGGAAGCTTCTTTTTTGGGAAGTAAGTCTAGTGCCCCAGACTCTTCTCTGCGCTCTAGGTCTTTGAGGCGCTCTACCCTAGTTTTAATAGTTTCCCAGTTGGTAAGCATGCCACCTAGCCAACGTTGGTTGACATAGTAAGAACCACTACGACTTGCCTCTTGGGCGATAATTCCGGCTGCTTGCCGCTTTGTGCCGACAAACAAGAACTTTTTGCCCTTCTCTGAAGCTGCGCGTACATAGCTGTAGGCACTCTCCATTAACTGGGCTGTCTGTACCAAGTCGATGATGTGAACTCCATTGCGGGAGGTGTAGATATAGGGGTCCATTTTTGGATTCCAGCGACGAGTCTGGTGACCAAAGTGAACTCCTGCCTCCAACATTTGAGATAAGGAAACTACCGGCATGATTTTTTGCTCCTAATTCGGGTTTTATCCTCCATCCAGCTGCATTTCTTGAAAGTTAGTCCTTCAGAAACACCCGAAAATCTGAATGTGCGATATTTTTAGACAACTCCCCTAGGGTAACAGATTCTGGTTCAACTACAGAGATGAGACAGCTTGTAGCGATCGCTTTTCTGCTGCATCTAAATAGCGGCTTTCTTCTTGAAGAGCAACATCTCCAAAATCTTCAGGCCAATCTCCAAATGCTCCTGCATCAGTTAAATCTGCACTGTTGACCTGAGTAACTCCATCTTCTTTCCTTCTAAACCAATGAAGCTTTACTTTATCGGGTGAAATCTTATCTTCAGCAACTAATGATTGAATACGTCTAAGTAGCAAATCACTATGGGTTTCTAAAACCACTCGTACACCTCGCTTGGCTGCATCTGCTAAGATTTCTGCTAAATTAGCTTGAGCGCGAGGGTGCAGGTGAATTTCTGGTTGTTCTAGGTAAACTAATTGTTCTGGTTCTGCAACCAGTAAAGCAACTAATACTGGCAAAACTTGAGAAACGCCAATACCAACATCAGCAATATTGACCATATCACTGATATCATTGCTTCCTGGTAAACGGCTTACCCGCAATTCAATTTGTACATCATTAACACGTCTTGCACCAATTTTTGAGGTTAGTCCAAGAGTTTTAAGAGCCTTACTTAATTCTTCTAACCGAGTGTCTTCATTTTCTTGCCAGTGATTGACTACGCTGGCAACGTAATTTTCAAAAGTACCAGGAAATTCGCTACCAATAGCAGTTATGGGATACGTCCGTTCTGGGTTACCTCTTAATCCTGGAACATGAAGTAGCTTGCGAATACTTGTTTGAAAATTAGAAGAAAAATTAAAGGTAGTAGATAGCGGTTCAAAGTTAGGCTCTAGAAAGCATCTTCTACGTATTGATGTCCATTTACAACCTCTTCCTATATCTAGTTTTGAGAAATCTTTTAGCCATTCTGGAATTGAACTCATAAACTCTTCATGGGTCATATCCTTATAAATTCTTATTTCTTGGTTTCCTCCTAGTAAATATGTCTCAATAATGTCGATTCCTTGATTGGGTTCCTCTTGAAATACATTTCTAAAATAATAATTGCCATTTATTTCTACTTGAATCGTAAATCTATCTGTATTGCTTTTACCAGAAAATTGAGATAGTAGCTGTTTGGCCCAGGTAAACTTTACATTAGGGCCATTCAGTAGCAATGCTCCAGGATCATAAGTCGCCTCCAGCGTCTGCTTCATCAACAAGAGAGGCTGCATAATGCTCGATTTTCCAGAACTATTAGCACCAGCCAAAATTGTCAGTGGACGCACTTCAATACTGCACTCTTCGTCAAGAGACTTATAACCACTTACAGAAATCTTAGTAATTCCTTGAACAGATTCACTATTACCTTGTTTCGCAAATACAGATGGACTCATAATATATAAGCTGATTCTTTTCTTTGTTTTATATAAGATTTTCGTTACAATTGCTTCAATCCAGGGAAAAGTTCAAGAATGTGTCTTCGGCATTTTAGCCCTAGAAAGTGAACCTGTCGAACCACACCTCTAGAATATTGGGTGCATCCTAGTATTTAGGAACTACCAAATAATCTATGACTGCAATTAGAGAAATCAACTTTACCAACAGCATCGTCATTGGTGCCAATACCCTTGATACTAACGGTGACCCTATAGGTGGCTTATCTGGCATTACCTACGATGCTCTCAACGATGTTTACTACGCTATCTCCGATGGTCGCGATATTAATGGTAGTCCAGGCCCGGCTCGTTTTTATACTTTCAACCTCACCGTTGATCCAACTACTGGTAATCTGACAGGATCGAACGTGGTTGATGTTACCTCAATTGGTAATCCGCCCCCCTTTGCTGCTAATGTTTCTGATACTGAGGGTATTGCCTTAACTAGTAATGGTAATGTTTTTATCTCTTCAGAAGGTGTTTTTGCCACCTCTAGTCAACCTTTTATTAATCGCTTCTCCTTAACTACCGGACAACAAAACGCTGCCCTAACTATTCCTAATAAATTTGCCCTCTCAGCGAACCCTAATAATGGCATTCGTAATAATCGAGGTTTTGAAGGTTTAAGCATTACCCCAAACGAGCAGTTTCTCTTTGCTGCTCTAGAAAATGCCCTCGAACAAGATGGCCCTGCCGCTACTGCTAATAATGGCAGTCCTAGCCGTATTCTCAGATATAATTTGTCTACGGGTAATCCAGAAGCAGAATTTGTCTACAACACGGAAAATGGTAATGGTATTTCAGAAATTCTTGCCCTTGACAATAATACTCTTTTAGTATTAGAACGCTCTACCAACCCTTTAGGAGGACAAGGTAGTTTTCGGTTGTATGAAGCTTCTCTTTTAAATGCAACTGATATTCAAGATATTCCCAGTCTGATTGCTGTAAACCAACAAAATATTACAGCTGTTGAGAAGACTTTAGTGGCCGATTTAGTTGTTGATTTCAATGTTTTCAATAACTTTGAAGGTATGACCCTCGGTCCTGAGTTAGCAGATGGGACACGCTCTTTAATCCTAGCTAGTGATAATGGTTTCGGTAGTGGTTTTGGTTTTCCTACTCAACTAACAGCTTTTAGTCTCAATATTAACGATGCTCCTACTCTTACCCCCGTTAATCCCAATCTAACAGTAATTCCTGAAGATAGTACTACTAATAATGGTGATTTAGTTTCTAGCTTAATTAATAATGCCTTTGCCGATCCTGACCCTGGAACAGTGGGAGGAATTGCTGTTGTAGAAGCAGATACTACTAATGGTAGCTGGGAATATTCGATTGATAATGGCACAAATTGGACAGATTTTGCAGGTCCTTCCCTTCCAGAAGCGAGATTACTCTCAGGTGACGCTAACACGAGAATTCGCTTTATTCCCAATCCTAACTACGATGGTACAGCCACCATTAGCTACTATGCTTGGGATGGGACAAGGGGAACTAATGGTGCGATCGCAGACATCTCAAGAGAGTTGCCATTGGGGGGAATAACCGCTTTTAGCACAGCTAGTGATAGTGCTGAAATTACGGTAAATGCGATCGCTGATGCACCAACCCTTACTACTAGTCCAGCTTCCGGTAACAAGGATACTGCCATTCTCCTCAACATCTTAGCAGCATTGGTTGATACCGACGGCTCAGAAAACCTCTCGATCCAAATTGCTAACGTACCTACTAGCGCTAACCTTAATGCAGGCACAAACTTAGGAAATGGTACTTGGCAACTTACCCCAGAAGAACTAGCTAACCTGGCAATTACTCCTATTGCAGTGGGTGACTTAAATCTCACTATCACCGCCATTGCTACTGAGACTTCCAACAACGACACAGCCTCAACAGTCGCCAATTTACCTGTGACAGTAGCTGATAGTTCTAGTCCTAGTTCTAATCCTAATCCTAACCCTAATCCCAATCCACCAGACTCTAGTCTTATAGAAAATTCAAACGGGGTTTTTGCCCTTAATAACTCCGGTCAACTTCTGTTTACCCCTGGTCAAATTAACACTAATTTAGTTAATGAAATTGGCTTCTTTATTGTCGATAATGCCCAAGGTAATATTGGTAGCATTAGTCCTGGCACTCCTGGCTATGAACAAGCTGCTCTTAACAGAGGACAGGTAATTTTCTCACTTCTGCCTAATAACCCTAGTAATAATAGTCCTACCCGCCAAATAAGTTTTGCGACCGGCAGTTTTTTACGCTTTTACCAAATAGAAAATAGTACAACAGATGCTGTACAAACTGGGCAGACACCTCTAAGTGCTGTTTCCTTTGAGTCTCCCTTACTGAATGAGCCAAATTCCCTAAACTTTGCTGAATTGAGTCTAAATTTTCAGGAAACAAATTTAACTTTACCTTTAGGAACAGAATTACAAGGAAGCAACCAAGCAGAACTAATTGATTTAAGACAACTAGCAAGTCAGCAACTACAAGCTAACTTGCTCGTCAATAGTGAGGCAGCTTTTGATAATTTTGTTGGTTTATACGCGGTAGATGATAGCACTGGTCGGGTTGGCAATCTTAATCCTGGGGATTTTGGTTATGCCCAAGCTGCTTTTGCGCGGACTGTGCTGGCCAGAAACCTAGGAGATGAAAGCAGTGTTAGTGGTTCAATTCAATTAGAAGGCGGCACAATTTTAGCACCCTACATCATTGCCAATGGCACAGTAGAGGAATTTCTAGCTGAGAATCCGAATAATCAACCAGGCGATCTTCCTGGTGCCTATTTTGCTTACCTAGCTGCTAATCCTGATGGACTTGACCATGTCCGCCTACTAGGAGACAACACTTTTGCTTTTGAGGATTTATTTGGTGGGGGTGATGCTGACTTTAATGATGTCGTTCTTCAGCTTCATTTTGCTTAAATCTCACACACTTATAGGACTTACGCAGTGAAACGGAAAAATCAGGATTCTAGGCTATAGGGAACAGGGAACAGGGAACAGAGGGTTACAGCGATTCTTAATGTCTGAGTGCGTAAGTCATAACTTAGTAAACAAGCAAGTTAGCAGAGATCATAAATCCTTGCATTACGTCATATTATCAATCTAAATTTGAAGGCGTATAACAAACTGTATTACACAATACAAACTTTGCTGGTTATATCAGTAATATATCGCAATGCAGTTAACTCCGAATTAAGGGAGAAAACTGAAAGTTAGCCACTCAAAAATACCCTAATCTGCGGGTTATGGTTTAATCGCTTACCTTAGCTCATGGGTAATCAACAAGACGACCTAGATGAAGAAAACAACTAACGATCTAGCTATTTTTTTTGTTTGACTACACTAGGGGAGAGTGTGCTAAACTTCCTTTTTCTGTTGCTTTTTTAGGCAGTTAGGAGGTTTGTCAATTATTAGGAAGGCAGTTGTAAACACCATAGATTCTAGATAATTAAAAGCTGGTAAATTACTTGTAAATCCTCATATCTCTAGAGAATGTGCGGAGTACTAGAGGTTGTTTTAAGGGAAAAGACAACAGGAAATATCTGTTCGCCTTAGCCTACTGCAACGCTATACAAACCCGTCATCGTAGTACAGCAACAGCCTTAGTAAGTGAATGTTCTTTGCCTGAAACAACATATGTTAAAAGAGTGCAGGCATCGAACTAATTGATTGTCAAAGATTCGTCTAAACCTGTAATTTTTAATTCAATCAACTGTAAAAGTTGATAAGGAGGTGTAATGGTGCATCATATTTTGAATAAAACCCGCTCCACAATTCAAAAAACTAACCACCATAGCAAGAATATGAGTGCTATTGCTAAGGGACTTTTCAAGGAAACAGATTTTACTATCAAAGAAAATCTCAGAAAAGAGATAGTTTTCATTGATTCAAAAGTTGAGGATTATCAGAGTCTTGCCACAGGTGTCGAAGCGGGTAAAGAGGTTGTGGTTCTCAACTCGAACCAGGATGGGGTAAAGCAAATTGGTGAATTTCTGGCAGATTGCACCGGAATTACCAGCATCCACATTGTCTCTCACGGTTCTTCGGGAAGTTTAGAGTTAGGTTCAACTTCTCTGAATTTGGCTGCTTTAGAGCAGAACCGTGAACCCATCAAAAAATGGGCAACTGCTTTAACCCATGGTGCCGAGATTCTTTTGTATGGTTGCAACGTAGCATCTGGTTTAACTGGTGCTAAATTTGTGCAACGGCTAAGTGAGCTGACGGGAGCTAATGTTGCTGCTTCTACTAACAAAACGGGTAGTGCATCTAAATGTGGTAACTGGGAATTCGAGGTACGTACAGGGCAGATTAAGTCATCCCTAGCCTTCAGTTCATCGGTAAGAGAAGCGTATAGCTATGTTTTGGCCAATGCTGCACCTTCAATCTTGCTGCCTGGAGCAACCTATAACTCCCTCTACAACGCTACAGTAGCTGCTGCACCACCACCTAATTTGCCTCAACCGCCTGCGGCCATAAATTCATTTGGCTTTTCAAGCATACCTATTTTTGGAGCAGCTAGCCCTTACATTGGTGTAAACACAGCAGTTGAGCAAACCTACAACGCAGTAGATGGTACTGTTTTCAATAGTTACGTTAATAATGCTCTAGACAGTTATGGAGGTTATGGTCAAAATGATGTAGAGCTTAATCGCACCACTGGATACACCCTCAATTTCACAACACAAGTTGTAGCCGAACAGAGTCCAGCCAACGAAGCAGGTTTCAAAGTCGCTGCCATCAGTAGTGACTTACTAGGTATCGGGCTGGGTTTCACCGCAACTGAGATATTTGGTCTGCAAGTAGATCCGGCTAACCCTAATGCTTTTGCTCGTGTACCAACAGAACTCGCTGCATTCGATACCACGGCTGCTACATCCTATGAGCTAACTGTTCTGGGCGACACTTATACTCTGTCTGCCAACGGGACTGATATTTTAAACGGGGCTTTGCGTGACTACACCGCTTATACAAATCCCGTTTTACCCGATCCTACTTTTTTCGTCCCTCAAGACCCTTTACCAGATACCTACGAAGGTGTCAATTCTCTTTTCCTAGGCGATGATAGTATTACGGCGGGGTCACAAGTTAACCTTTCAGATGTATCGCTTGGCCTAGGAGGTACTCCTCCTGCAACTCTGAATGCAGAGGCAGGAACACCGACAGCAATTTCTGCTGGCTTGAGTATTGCAGACCCCGATACAACGACTCCTATTACAGCCACCCTCACGGCTGGTAACGGTACTTTAGCAGTAGATCCAGCAGCAGCAGGCGGCGCAACAGTAACAGGTGATGGCACAGGAAGTGTTACTATTAACGGCACTTTAGCTGATCTTAATGCCCTTCTAGCTGCACCTGGAGGCATAACTTATACAGGTACTGCTGCTGGTAATGATACTCTCACCTTAACTGCTAATGACGGCGACAAGCAGGACAGCCAGTTGCTGCCTATTGTTGTTACCGCAGCCGCAACACCACCAGCACCAACACCAGAGCCAACACCAGAGCCAACTCAACAGCCAACTCAACAGCCAACACCAGAGCCAACTCAACAGCCAACTCCACAGCCAACTCCAGAGCCAACTCCAGAGCCAACTCCAGCACCAACTCCAGCACCAACTCCAGCACCAACTCCGACCCCAGAGCCAACTCCAACTCAGACAACTGAACCTAGCTCTGGTTTAATTGAAGTCGGTAGCGGTATTTTCACAGTCCAAACTCCAACCAGCCTATTATTTACGCAGACTCAAATTGATACTACCTCGGTAGACGAAATTGGATTTATTGTCTCCGATAATCCTCAAGGTACTATCAATGGCATTGCTCCTGGTCAACCAGGTTATAACGACGCAGCTTCCCAACAAGCACAACCACTGTTTTCAGTCCTTCCCGACAACCCTAGTACTACAACTCCTGCACTGCAAACCCGCCTAGAGTCTGGTCAATATGTATTGTTCTACCAGGTTACAGGCGGCACTCTTTCTCAAGTGCAGTCTGGGCAATTATCCGCAGACGCATTTTCTACAACTTCACCCGCCTTCGAGCCGACAGAGGGTGGCTTGAACTTCGGCAATCTCAGTCTAACAGCTCAACCAACAACTCAACAGCCTCCCCTTGGCACTACCTTCCAAGGAGAACCTCAGGGAGAAGTCTTCGATTTCACAGATCAACTAGGTCAGGTACAAGTTGACTATGAAGTTGACAGTGAAGCGAATTTTGACAATACCGTAGGTCTGTATACTGTTGATGATGAAATGGGTCGGATTGGTAATCTCAACCCAGGTGATGTTGGTTACGCAGAAGCAGCTTTAACTCGGATTGCTTGGCAACTATCCGTCGGAGGTGACGGGAGTAGTGAGGGTCAAGATATCTTAACAAGCGGGGGAATCTTAGCACCCTTTATCATTGCTGATGGTACTGTCGATGAATTTCTGGCTGAGAATCCTACCAATATTGGAGGTGGTGGCCCCAATGCCTACTTTAACTATGAGGCAGCTAACCCTGACCTGATGGACCATTTCCTCCTTCTAGGTAGCAATACTTTTGGTGCTGAGGATGTTTTCGGCGGCGGTGACATGGACTATAACGATATAGTTGCCCAATTTACCTTCACTCCAGTAGTTTAGCTGAGAGCTAACTAATGCCTTAACACTCCCACACTCTAACCCTCTTCTGTCAGACTCCGAAAACATTTGTATTTTCTAAATCCTAGGGCTTTTGTCTATCTTGCGATCGCTAGCTTTTTTCTTCCTAGAAATTCCGGATTGCAGTAAAATTGCTAAAATTCGATTA
>JBAUJE010000241.1:0-10217 GCA_049683475.1 Coleofasciculaceae cyanobacterium
TGCAAGTCTTAAGACTAAACCCTTCTGGTATTTGACGATGCACAACAACAGAAATTTCACCAATCTTAGAGAGCTTCAGCACTCCGTTATTAAGGTTGGCTCCAGCTTTCGGACAATTAATTCGAGGGAAGGTAAAAGACCTTAACTGACCAGCCTTTTTAAACTTTGGTCTACCTCCTCTCTTCCCAGCCTTGTCTGGTTTTAACCACCGTCCCCAAGCTGTATCTAAACGTTTCAGGTTCTGTTGTTGAACGTCATGATAAATACTACGGTACTCAGGAAAAAGTTCTTTGGTTTGCTTGAGTAAGCCTGCTTGGAAGTTGTAGTTAGGAAACTTTTCAGGAATTTCGCCGATTGGCTCACTAACGAGAGAACATCTGTCTCTCTGGGAACGAGTGCGCCGCAGATAGTTATACCTTTGTCCTAGAGACCAGTTCCAATGCCGACGCAGCCTTTCGATCCAAAACAGCATTGTCGCTTCTTGGGCAGGTGCTGGTCTTATTCGGTACTGGTAGGTGAGTATCATTGGCTAAGTATATCAGGATTGCCCCTATGTGGAAGACCTTAAGTGGCGGAACTGTTTACGACCTAACTATTCACTTAGTCCTAGTTACAAAATATCGATACAAAGTAATAAGCCGCCCTATCTTGGAGCGGCTTAAAGTAATTTTTCAAGACACTTGTTTAAAGTGGGGGTGTGAGCTGATTGAATTTAGTGGAGAGTCTGACCATGTGCATTTAGTGGTTGGCTATCACCCCAAAATGCCCCTTGATAAGTTTGTCGGCAACCTTAAAACTGTTTCTAGTCGCTTGATTCGCAAGGAGTTTGCTGAGCATGTTGACAGCTTTTACCGAAAGAAAGTTTTCTGGAAAATCGGCTATTCGGTTAATTCCTGCCGAGGTGCTTCCCTTGAAAAAATCAAGCAATATGTTCAAGGTCAGAAAGTTCCAGATTGACCGAGGGTTGGCGACCTGCGCGCCAACCGCAATTCCTCTACTACCAACTTTTCAAGTCTGGTCGCAGTACCCTTGCGGCACCTATGATGGAAATTTACAGATGAAGCCTTTGTTACGCTCGAAATCCTACCCAATTCAAGTTATCCAGATTGCCATGATGGCGATCGCTCTTATTTACCTACTCTCCGTTGCACCTAGTCGGGCACAGAATAATAACCAAGCACCAATTGTTCTTGATGGACATCGACTATTTGAAGTTAGCGAGTCTGGAAGACACAGCGCCCAAGAACGGGCAAGTGAAGCTAATGCCATTCTTGAAAAAATAGTTCTGACCGTAGAGCCTCCCGTTGATGTCACCATTGAAGAGAACAATAAGATACCAGTAATTAAAGTCAATGGTAAGCATCTACTCTCTGTGACCTCAGAAGATGCTCCAGCGGGAAGACTCCCCACGGCTCAAGCCGAAATTTGGCAAGAGAATCTAGACAAAGCCATTGAACAGGCATATTATGAGCGCACTCCAGGCTATCTGACCAAAGCTATTATCATCTCCCTCAGTTGTATACTGCTAGCGATCGCTTCTCATTGGGGATTAGGCTGGCTTTGGCGGCGTTGGTTCCAACCTCTTCTCAATAGGTCTTTCGCAGCTGCCGGAAATTTGTCCACTACCCATCAGCGAACAAACTTAGAAATCGGAGTGCAGGTTCCCAAAAAGATAATCCAAGGGGTAATCTGGCTATCTACTCTGATTTATATCTCTCGCCAATTTCTCCAAACGCGACAGTTAAGCCAAGACGTAGTCAATATATTAGGTACTAGTTTCAATATCATAATTAGTAGCTTGACTTCTGGGCTATTTACTCTAGGAGATACCAAGTATTCGATTTTTGATTTATTAGTATTATTCTGCTTATTTATTGGTTTAATATTTATTGCAAAAACCCTCAGAAAATTACTGCGAACAAGGGTTTTAAGTTTAACAGGCCTCAACCGCGCTACTCAAGAAACCATTGCCCAGATTGCCAACTATACTTTTGTCTTTATTGGCACAATTGTTGTTTTACAGCTTTGGGGACTTGATATTAGTTCTCTTGCTGTCTTTGCTGGTGTCTTGGGTGTGGGTATTGGCTTAGGCGTGCAGGGGATTGCGAGGGAATTTGTTAGTGGTTTAGTGCTAATTTTTGAGCGCCCAATTCAAGTAGGTGACTTTGTTGATATCAGTGGCTTGGTTGGTACAATAGAGCGCATCAATGTTCGCAGTACAGAAATCCGCACGCTCGATCATATTTCTATTATTATTCCCAATTCCCGTTTTCTTGAAGCAGAGGTAGTTAACTGGAGTCATAAAAGTCCAGTATCACGCTTGAATGTACCAGTGGGTGTAGCCTATGGTTCAAACTTGAGTGACGTGCGAGGTGCTTTAATTGATGCAGCTAAAGAGCATCCTGATATTCTCTCAGAACCGAGTCCTCAAGTGTTTTTCACAGGATTTGGTGATAGCTCTCTAGATTTTAATTTGTTGGTTTGGATTTCTGAACCCCCTAGGCAATTTCGGATTAAAAGTGACCTTTATTTTCAAATTGAGGCGAATCTACGCGATTGTAATGTAGAAATTCCCTTTCCTCAGCGCGATCTTCATGTTCGTTCTGGTAGCTTACCCTTGGATGTTTCGCCTCATTTGATGGAGTCTTTGACTCAGCTATCCTCTAGCTTGGCTAAATGGTTAGAAATACAAGCAAATATGACTAGTCAAGATGGGCATAAAAGTAAGGTCACGCCTGAGCAGGAAGAAACTAGTAAGCATTGATAAATAGAAATTATTTAGTTTTTTTCAGCTTTGTTATTATCTTCAATCGCACTCTTGATTTACTCAGTTTATTGTTTAAGGTGTTTCACCTAATATCAATTTTAAGTATGTCTAAGTAAGTAATTTTCATGGTGAAGTATTCGCAGTTATCTCGTCCTCCTCTACTTAATCAGCAAACTAGTTGGGGACTAGTCTTTTTAGTTGCGATCGCCTTTTCCCTGTACCAGGCTGGTTTATTTAGCCAGGATGTGGTCAACTCAGGAGGATTGTCCCTGCTGTGGCGGTTTTTCCTCTCCAGTATCCGGCCAGAAGTAAGTCCTGAGTTTCTGCGCCTTACTCTTGATGCTACTCTTACTACTTTTGCCTATGCTATCTGTGGTACTTTCCTCAGCGTGCTATTGGGGCTTCTAGGGGGTCTACTGTCTTCTGAGGTATGGTGGTTAACATTATGCCCCCGTTGGCAGGGAAGGCAAGTAGCTTGGCTAGGAATGCGAGGTTTACTTGCAGTTCCCAGGGCAATTCACGAAATGATTTGGGGACTGTTTTTTGTCAATATTTTCGGTTTAGATCCACTGACGGCAATTTTAGCGATCGCCATTCCCTTCGGAGCCATTGTTGCTAAGGTATTTTCAGAAATTCTCGATGAAACTCCACGTCAGCCCCTAATATCCCTACTCGGTAGTGGAGTAGCACCCCTAACTGCTTTTAGCTACAGCCTAATTCCTCAAGCATTTCTCAATCTTTTATCCTACACTTTCTATCGTTTTGAGTGTTCCATCCGTTCAGCAGCAGTATTAGGAATTATCGGTGCAGGTGGGTTAGGTTATCAGATTTTGCTCAGCTTGCAATCTTTACGCTACGAGCAACTTTGGACATTCTTCTATGCCCTATTTCTTTTAAATGGTGCAGTGGACTTAGCCAGTGCTTGGCTGCGTCGTCGTCTTGGTTGTGCCAGTCGTCTAGATTTGAATGCTAGCAAACTCTCCAAGCAAAGAGTTAAAAAAGCTCCTTCATCTCCCCCCAAAAGTGACCCCTTAGTAACAATTGCCATCGTAGCAATGCTAGGACTAGTGCCATTAGCTTTTTGGTATGTTAATGCTGACTTTGGCAAACTCTGGTCACCACGTACCTTTAAATTACTAGGAAATATAGTTACTAGCTCATTTCCACCAGCCTTAAATGGCAGACAGTTACAGCTACTAGGGAGTCTTTCTCTAGAAACTTTGGCTATGTCGATCCTGGCAATTGCGGTAGCTGCTTGGGGAGGTATCTTGCTTTCTTTCCCTGCTAGCCATAATTTTTTTCTACCCGGTGGTTTGCTCAATGCCAATCCACGTAGCAGAGGCTTGAGAGCTTGGCTTACCCTACTGCTGGCGCGGTCAGTTTTGCTCCTTGCTCGTGCCATTCCTGCACCAATTTGGGCTTTAGTCCTGCTTTTTGTCCTGTTTCCCGGTATTTTGCCCGGAGCGATCGCTTTAGGATTACATAATCTGGGTATTCTTGGCAGACTAATGGCGGAAGTGACGGAAAACCTAGATCAACGTCCTCTGTCGGCACTCAAAGCCCAAGGCACACCAAGCCCATTATTATTTCTCTACGGTGTACTGCCACTGACTTCACCTCGTTTCCTTGCCTATATCCTCTACCGCTGGGAAGTTTGTCTACGAGAGACAGTAATTGTTGGCTTAGTGGGGGCTGGTGGTTTAGGTCGTCTGTTGATGGAGCAAGTAAGTAGTTTTGACTATTCAGGTGTAGTAGCTACCTTGGGCTGTTTTATTGTCTTAACCTTTTTAGTAGATTGGATTAGTGCAACAGTGCGGCGAACATTAAGGTAAGCCGGTCATCAAGGCAGGCCGAAAAATACTTCAGAACAATTAATGTAACGAAGTGGAACTTTGATCAATGCTTCAAGGACAGAGACAGTAGGAAAACATCCCTTTATCAGCAATTCCCCTTGGTGAAGGCTAGATTAGAGGAATAAGCCATTAAGAACTTTGAGCCAGATGCTGCAAGCAGAACAGATTTTAAATGAGCGCTACCAGCTTAAACAAAAACTGGGCAAGAATGCAATGCGTCAAACCTGGCTAGCTGAGGATATAGGAGTTTCGCCGCCAGAGAAAGTAGTTGTCAAGCTGCTGGCTTTTGGTGGTGAGGTGCAGTGGGACGATTTGAGATTGTTTGAGCGAGAAGCTCAGATTCTCAAACAGTTAGATCATCCCAGAATTCCTCGGTATCGTGATTATTTTCATGTTGATGACAGTTCGCTGTGGTTTGGCTTGGTACATGAGTATATTCCCGGACTCTCTCTCAAGGAACACTTATCAAGTAAACGATTTAGTGAACGGCAAGTTCGCCAAATTGCTCTAGAGGTTCTGAAAATTTTAGAGTACCTCCATCAGCTCAACCCAGCTGTTTTACATCGCGACATTAAGCCTAGTAACTTGATTTGGGGCGAAGATGAACATGTTTATCTAGTAGATTTTGGGGCAGTACAGGAACGTGCAGCCCAAGAGGGGACGACCTTTACAGTGGTAGGAACCTACGGTTATGCTCCTATGGAACAGTTTGGTGGTAAGACAGTACCAGCCTCCGATCTTTACGGTTTGGGTGCAACCTTGATTCACTTACTCACAGGTACTGCGCCAGCCGAGTTACCCCAGCGAAATTTGCGTATTTGCTTTCAAGAGCGGATCAGTATTACTCCCAACCTAGTAAGTTGGATTGAGAAGCTAACAGAACCAGCACCGGAGGAGCGATTCAAAACTGCTGTTGAAGCACGCCTTGCCTTAGAGTCAGGCAGGTTAAATGATAATAACACCACAGCCAGCCAACTGATTAGACCAACCCCAGTTGCCTTTGTAAATAATTCAGGACAAGGTGGTTTATTTAATAGTTCAGTACCCGTACCTGATGAAATTAAGGGCTGGAATTGGGGAGCTTTTCTCATGCCTTGGTTTTGGGCTTTGACTAATAATGTGTGGGTGGGACTTTTAGCCTTTGTGCCGCAAATTGGCTGGATAATTGCGATAGCTTTGGGTGTCCGTGGTAATGAATTAGCCTGGAAAAGTAGAAAGTGGCGCAGTCTAGAGCAATTTAAGGCTCATCAAAGGGGTTGGGCAATTGCCGGAACTCTTCTAGGAGTTCCCCTTAGTTTAATGTTGTGGGCAGCATTTTTTGCGATGATCTTTTAAAAAGTTGCCAATCAGCAAGCCTCAACTTTCCACGGAGAGGAAAATCCCAAAATCTAAAATCTAAAATCGAGATGACAACTCAAGGGACACAGCCGCGTTAACCAAACTCAACAAGGGACCATTTTGTTCGGCACCATTGACGGCTAAGTCACTGTGGCAGAGGTAAACCCGCTCACTAACCCTACCTAATAAGTCCCTAATAATGCGCTCAAGGCGTTGCTCATCGACCTTAATTTGTTCTTCTTCTGTCCAAGGCCTTCCTGACCATTCTCGCAAAAAGAGGAAAGCGCCGAAGAGGTTCGCTGCACCCCCACTCAGCCAAAGTTGGGAACCAGCATCTAGCCAGAACTGCCAACGGTGATAGGTGCGAGCCGCCCGATACTGGAAGATGGTGGCTAAAGTTACAGCATTGGCGGCAGCTAAGGGGCGAACAGGGTAAGGATTGGCGGTGACAGTACCTCGACGGAGCATCTGAATAAATTGAGCAATGGTAGTATGAGCGGGAGCATCTCTTCTCTGGTTGAGGATTGGGTACTCAAGGGAGCTTTCTTGAACATCTCCTGGAAGGTTCTTGATTGAGTTGGGTAAAGAGGTTGTATTTTCTTGCAACCCCTCCCCACTTTCTACCACGGGAGTTTGTCGCAATCTTCTATCTACTTCCCAGTAATGTTGGGCTGTTTCCATTAGTTCCCGCAGTGCTGCTAGTTGGTCGTAGGGTAGATTACTGCCATTCCACAAAAATTTTTGAATTGCTCTATCTAGGAAGGAGACAATTGAGGGAATAAGACGCTGTTGTTGTTGCTCTCGCTGTAGCTCTAGCCACTGCACAATCTCTTGGTAAGCTGTGGTGGCACAATAGCCTAATCTGTCCCAACGCTGAAAGGACTCCACAGGTAAGAGGCGGGGTTGTTCTGGATCAGGGGCATAGCAATAATCAGCGATTAATCCAGCACGGACAGGATCGATACGGGGAAGGGGTGGTTCTGGTTCTCCTTTGTGTTCTGTCAATAGCTCTTGCTGACCACTGAGTACGACCAACATTTCGGCGATCGCATCTTTGTCTACTAAACGTCCTAAACCGGGGTAGACTAGGGCTAACATTGTCAGCAGTGCCCGAATCATCGGAGAGTTATTGAGGGGGCGCTGGTCGTTAAGGGGTTCGACAGCTATACCCTGACTAGTAAGAATATCGGTGAGAGTATAACGGGCAATGGCATCTAAACCGGGAGCAATCAACACAATATCTCGCGGCTGAACTTGCCCTGACTTAACATTATCAATAATTACTTGAGCAGTTTGCTGTAAGAGTTGAGCACGGGAGGTGGTTTGCAGGGAAAAGAGGGAATCACCTGGACTGAAGGTAAACATGGCTTCATTCGGGGTTTCCCCTAACCCAGAAGTGACAATTTCTAAGACGGGGCTTGATAACTTATCCGCTAAGGAGGGAGTCACCGAACCGGGTAAAGTTTCGATCTGGCAACGCCCTGCCAACCCTTCTAGGTAATTGGGGTCAGCATTAAGACCAAGACGCGCTTGCCCATCTTGATTGTAGGTGAAGGCTCCCACTGCTCCTTGATCAAGTAGACATTCAAATAAGTCGCGGGCAATTGCGGGATAGTCATCCACGTCATCGGCTAAAACTGCCTGGTAGCGTTGTCTTAAATGTCTTTGGTAAGTAGAGTTAGGCAAAAGGTAACGCCAATAAAATTCGCCAATGATGCCATAACTGAGTAATCCCCTTTCTAAACACCAGCGTCGCCACTCTAGCAACATTTTTCCTACCGACTCCCAGACATCTGGAGTTACTTCTTGCTCAACTAGACCGTCACAGAGCATGCTAGAGATATCCTCAACGGGGGTTCCGCTCAGGGCGGCTAATTGCAAAAGGTCAAGAAGGCGGCGAACTTTTGTATAATTATTTGCTCCCGGTAATTGTAGAGCCAATTGGGCTAATTCAGCTTGCCAAAATTTGGTTGCTAACTCCTGTTCTGTTTCTGGGCGTAGTCGCAGGGGAAACTGTGCTTTAAGATTGAGTGTCTGAATTAATAAAGGCCAGAAGAGCGTGACCTCATCCTGAAAAAAACCTAAAGGTGTTTTGGCAAGAACCGGATAACGTCCACCAATTGCCGTGATCAATAGATCAGCTAAATTACGCCGATTATCGTCATTAGCCGCCAAAACTAAAATCGCTGAAGATTTTCTACGGTCACGTTTAGGCAGACTATAAATAGCAGAGTTTTTCTGATTTAAGCTCTCTAGCCCACTCTCAACCCATTGGCTAAACTGGGTGACTAGACGAGTGGTTTTTCCGCTGCCCGTTGAGCCAGTAATCCAAAGCGAAGTAAGAGGCACAAATTCTCCTTTCAGCAATTTGCTAACATACCACGTACACTGTATTTAAAACTTCCCTCTCAAGAGATAGCAGGGAAGTACCAGTAATGTTTTCTACTGTGAAATCAGCTGTTGCCATGAAGCTCAAAGCTATTTTCCGCTCTGCTAACCGATGGTTCTTGAATACACCCGAAAGAGCCTTGGATCAGGCCTATAAAGCCGCTTTAATGATTAAAGCAATTGAAGATGAGCATTTTGAGGGACAAAAAATATCTGCTGATAACAGTAACTATGGCGATAGTGTCATTTCCTATTTTGAGGCAGAGCTGAATAAATACTTAAAGACGGTGAAGGTGAGACTGGCTGAATTTAAAACTAGTCGTACTGTTTTTTCTAGTCCTGAGGCAACGGACATTGAGGTAGAAGCTAATATTAACTTAGAACAGAGCCTACCGACCGAGCTAAATGAGCAGCAGTCAGTAGTTATCGAGAAGTTGAACTTTATCGATCAAATTATTGCCAAGTATTCGCCAACTAAAAAGCCAGCTCCTTCTGTTTCCCTGGTTCCGGTTGCTCAAGCGACAGACAACCAAGTTATCCTTAATCAGTCTAATAAAGTTGCCAATAGCAATGGAGCAAAGCTGCAATCAAGCTACTTGCAAAAAGGCACATTTAGTCGAAACGAGGTGGCGACAGACAGTAAAAAAGTTACTGATAAAACAGGTGCTCTACCTCGTTCTATTTTAGGTACGGTCAGTAGAATCCAGCGAGAATTAGACCCAAATGCTGAACAGGAAGTAGTTAAAAACTTTCGTAAATCAAAACTGAAAACAGTAATTTCTATTAAATTCATACTTACTTTAATTATTGTTCCTATTTTGACTCAACAGGTAACCAAAGCTGTTTTAGTCAGTCCCATTGTTGACCGTGTCTTTAAAATGCAGAATGAGCAAGTTGTCTTTCTGAATAAAGACATGGAAAGGGAAGCTTTCCATGAGTTGAGTGTCTTTCAGGAAGAACTTCACTTTCAGGGTCTAATTGGTTATATTCCTGAACTTTCTCCAGAGGAAATGAGGGAGCATATTCAGGAAAAAGCTAAGGAAATTGAGGAAGAATTTCACGAGGAGAGTGCTAATGCCATTAAAAATATTTTTGCCGATATCCTGGCTTTGGGGGCATTTGGCTTAGTTGTCTTCAACAGTCAAAAGGATATTAAAATTTTTAAGTCTTTTATAGATGATATTGTCTATGGCTTAAGTGATAGTGCTAAGGCATTTATTATTATTTTGTTTACTGATATGTTTGTGGGATTCCACTCGCCCCACGGTTGGGAAGTTATCCTAGAAAGTGTTTCTCGCCATTTAGGTTTGCCAGAAAGTCGTAATTTTATCTTCCTGTTTATTGCCACATTCCCAGTTATCTTAGATTCTGTGATTAAGTATTGGATTTTCCGTTACTTAAATCGTATATCTCCTTCGGCGGTGGCTACTTATAAAAATATGAATGAGTAATTTGTTAATTGCTAATTGCCTCCAGTTTCACCCAGGTACTTATATCGACATTATGCCGCGATCGCTTAATCCTGAAGAATTTTTGCTGAAAACACCCGGGGTTCTCCTAGATGTTCGCTCTCCTGCTGAGTATACTCAAGGTCACATTCCTGGTGCTGTGAGTTTTCCCTTATTTAGTGATCAAGAGCGAGCAGAGGTGGGAATTTGCTATAAGCATCAGGGGCGAGATCAGGCAGTAGAGTTGGGTTTTGCGATCGCTGGGCCTAAGTTTGCTGGTTTTATTGCCAAAGCAAAAGACTTGGCACCCGATCGCCGAGTGCGTGTCCATTGTTGGCGGGGTGGGATGCGTAGTGGTGGTGTCGGTTGGGTATTAGAAACTGGCGGGTTTGACGTTTCTTTACTGACTGGGGGCTATAAGGC
>JBAUJE010000242.1:0-10453 GCA_049683475.1 Coleofasciculaceae cyanobacterium
CTTCTGGAGGGGTGAAAGCACCATTTGGCGGCTTCACTTCCCCATTAAGTCCGAGGTCGCGATATTGGGTATCAAGTTCTGGAGATAGAGTAGGTTGTTGAAAGGTTGCTTCTGAGATATCCACAGTATTCTTTCCTAAGACTTAATGACCTAGGTAGATAAGCCTCTGATTCTTGGCATTTACGAGAGTAATATTGCTAACCAAAGTTCAATTTATTTACTCTATTTGTTCTAAGTTGCAAACTAATAACAAATAGAGTAATATAATTAGAAACTCGAAGTATTCCAGCCAGTAATCTGCCGAAATTGGCAACATCAACTAGCATCAACCACTTGTCATAGAAGGGTTTGAGAGTCGGCAAGCAGTGATTAAGTGTGCCGTAACTCTTGATATCCCTACTAGGTAGTAGTAATGGATTTGGAAACAATCTTTGAGTTTTGTATCTTCATCTTCTCTTGGTCAGCAAATATAAAACACTTGAAGATGAAGACGATAACTAGTCAATCAGACATTTGTTTATTTAGGTGCCTGGTTGGCTTTTCATCTAACTTTATTGAACTCTATATCACTTAGTTTGGCAGTCATTTGTAAATTATCTATGAGTCTAGAGTAATAGTTCTGTAAAGTTACCTGAGTAAGGATGTCTTTCTCCGGGTAGGGATAATAGTCTTAGCTTTCACGGCTAGACAAGACAGAGCATTTATTGCTAGAGAGTTCTAGACTATATCAACAAATACTGTAAAGATATGCACGATAAACCACTGAGCTTGAATGTATCGTAAGGATGAGAGTAACTAGATAGCACAGCAATATAATATGCAATCGTTTGGAAGGGAATAGGCAATCTAAGAATTTGAGAGGCTTTTTAGGATTTGTTGATTGTTACTTTAATTATGACCACCAATTAGGGTATCAGAACCGGCGTGACTGTAAATAACGTCTTCTAAACTGCTAGCTGTGATTGTGTCGTTACCGTTTGTGCCGAAATAAACATTAGTCTCCGGAGTTGAGGCGGGAGTTGCCTGGTATATTTCATAATCCGTACCATCCCAGCCAACCCAAACAACTTGGCCATCAGAAATTTGGGGTGCAGAGTCGTCAGTTTCGTTGTCAGTTAGTTGGATGATTCTATTGCCATCGTAGAGGTAGATTTCACTATCGTCACCGTCAGAACCTGACCAAACTACCTGATTACCGGAGATGTGGGGGTCGCTATCATCATAGTTATTGTTAGTTAGCTGGGTAGTACTGTTGCCATCGTAGAAGAAAATTTCTGTGTCATTGCCGTCATATCCCACCCAGGCAAGGTTGCTGCCAGAAATTTGAGGGTCGTAGTCTAAGCTGTTGTTATCTGTTAACTCAATGGTATTACTGCCGTTGTAAAAGATGATTTCATCATCGTTACCATCATAGTTTTGCCAAACTACGTTATTACCAGAAATTTGGGGAGCCCAGTCCTCGGTACTATTGTCAGTTAGTTGAAGAGTACTGCTACCGTTGTAGAGGTAAATTTCTGTATCATTACCGTCGTAAC
Source organism: Coleofasciculaceae cyanobacterium (assembly GCA_049683475.1). GTDB lineage: Bacteria > Cyanobacteriota > Cyanobacteriia > Cyanobacteriales > Coleofasciculaceae > JBAUJE01. The sequence goes on from JBAUJE010000242.1 coordinate 1,536, forward strand.
TAAGCCAGATAATGTTATTGCCAGAAATTTGGGCAGAATATTCATCGGTGCTGTTATTCGATAAGTTGATGACGTTGTTACCGTCATAGAGATAAATATCCAGGTCATTGCCATCATAACCTGACCAAACTACCCGACCATCAGAGAGATCGGAGTCGAAGTTATGGGTATTGTTTGCCGACAGGTTGATGATACTACTACCGTCGTATAAGTAAACTTGATTGTTTTCGAGAGACTCGGTGGTGTTAGTCTCCCAAACTAGCTGGCTACTTGAGATTTGATGGTTATAGGAATTAGCACTTTCGTTACCTAAGGGGGTAGTGCTACTGCCATCGTAGAGGTAAATTGCTCCGTCGTTTTCGTTCCTGTACTGCCAAGCTATGTTATTACCAGAAATTACGGGAGAGTAGTCATTGCTGCTGTTATTGGTCAGCTGGGTTATTTGATATGGATTCTGAAAAGTTTGACCAATTGCCCCCGCAGTACTTGTTGGGGAATCATTGAATAAATCATCAACTGGCATAAATATTATCCTCAGTTATCGGTGATTAGTTCTAGCAACTGAAAAACCCTCTCCGGTCTGTAATGCTAGCGCTGAGTAAAAAAGGTGGTTTTACTGTTTTCAGGAAGATTCAGTTAAAAATTTGTAACCCTTTAATAAAGTTGCTCTTTTCCGTTTTTACATTTTTATCTTGGTACAACATAACTCAAGCATAATTTCTTAAATCATCTTAGAGAGAGGAAATGAAGAATAAATTGAGCTTTAGGTAGATAATTGCCGATTAAGCCAAAAGATTAACAAAATTTAGCTAATTGCTTCATTTCTTGATGTTGCAATGAGCGTATATTCGCATATCATTAATGTTTGTAAACTGATATAACAAACTTCCCCCTATAAAAAAAATATGAGCAAGAGCTCGCTGAATGAGTCACTTAGCCGCCGGACACAGCTAGCTTATGGCAGTGGCGATCTCGGTCCTTCGATGGCTGGTAATCTGTTAGTTGTCTTTTGTTTCTTTTTTTTAACTAATGTTGCTGGACTTTCAGCCTCTCTAACGGGCCTTGTCTTAATGTTGAGTAACATTTGGAGCGCTTTGAGTATGCTAGTAGTGGGCATACTGAGCGATCGCACAGAGCATCCTTGGGGTAGACGGCGTATCTGGCTATTTTGCAGTGCCCCTATCTTAGGTCTGAGCTTTTTTCTACATTGGTTAGTACCTCCGACAGATGACTTAGGGAGGTTTGCTTATTATTTAGGAGTAGCCATCCTCTTCCAAACTGCGGCCACAGCTTTTCTGGTTCCCTACGGTGCACTACTAACTGATTTAACTGACTCTTCTGACGAACAAACCCGCTTAACTAGCTACCGTTTCGGCTTTTCCTTAGCTGGTTGTATCGTCTCTCTGCTGCTAGCCAAGCTAATCACTGACTGGCTGAATCTACCTCAACAGCAGTTCCTAGCACTCGGACTAGCTGGAGGTTTGTGTATAGTTATCTCAATTTTGGGCTGTTGTTGGGGAACTAAGGAACGTCAGCTTCCCAAACCAACGGCTAATGAAAATTCAGAGAGTATATTAAAGTCTTTACTAACTAATCGACCACTACTGCTGTTACTGGGAATCTACTCCCTATCTTGGCTAGCAGTGCAGCTTATTCCTGCTATCTTGCCTTATTTTGTAATTAACTGCATGGAACTAACCTCTTCTGAGGTAACAACCATGATTCTCGTTATGCAGGGTACTGCTTTAGTTGCTTTATACATCTGGGAACCCTTAACTCGCCAAGTAGGTAAAAAGGTAGTTTACAGCGTCGGTGCGACCCTGTGGATTTTGGCTCAAATTGGACTTGCTAGCTTAGAGGTGGGTCAGGTTAACTTCATGTACGGTATGGGGATGTTAGCTGGACTAGGAATGGCCACGGCTTACCTTGTTCCCCCCTCCATGCTGCCAGAGGTGATAGATTGGGACGAGATGAGAACTGGTCAAAGAAGAGAAGGCTTATTCTATAGTCTGATGATGTTCTTGCAGAAAGTCATCCTAGCTTTTGGTCTGTTTTTTGTTGGTCAGGTTTTATCTTGGTCAGGTTTTCAGCAAAGTTTGCCAGGGGAAGCTTTGTCTGTGCAACCAGAACTAGCACTACAAGCAATTCGCTTAGAAATTGGTTTGTTACCTCTTTTAGCTTTGGCAGTTAGCATTGCTCTTATTTGCTTTTATCCTATTAACTCGGCTACCCATCAAAATCTGGTGTTGCAACTACAACGGAAACGAGTTGTTGTACTATTAGAGAGTGGAGAACTAGATTTGCCCGGTAATGCTGAGGTACTCACTCCAGTAGCTATTCCTTGTTCGATTGATACTTTGAGTTCTGTTTCTTGATTCCAATTAATCTCTAGCAAGACGTAGAGACGTAGAATGCTACGTCTCTACCGTGATCATATCGATAACCTTATATAAATTGGTATTAATCAAAAAGAAATTAGGCTGAGAATTACCAAAAGTACCCAGCCCCTTCACCCGACATCAGCTACAACGTAAACTCAGCAAATTCACCATCACCATCTACCTCAGTACTTTCAGCATCACCACTAGATGGAAAATCACCACTACTAATTAATTCAGAAAAAGTAACTTGGGGATTTTGTTGGAGAATATTCAAGACACTGATAAAGTCCCGGACAATCTCGCGAGGTGTTGAAAGTTTTTCTGCCCCCAAACGGCTGACAATTGCTTGCTTAAACCCCTCTAGTTCACGAACTGAGGGAGTTTTTTTATACTTGTAATGCAAGGCATGAACTTGAGCTAAACGTTGCAAGAGTTGGGTAATTTCTTCAGGAGTTAGACTTTCTAGTCCAATCACAGGTGCTGAAGTATCTTGATAGTTAGAAGCAGAGAGAAAACGACTCTTAGCTAAGCGAGTGCGCCAAGCTTCTTCACTATGCAATCCCCGCCGCGAGTCTTCTAGAAACTGAGGTGTTCCTCCTACTAAAATACCCAGATATTCTGCCTTACCTTGCATTGTGTCATTAAACATCGCCAGTAACTTGTCATAGTTACCTTGGCGGGAACGGGTGTGAGTAATTTTATACAAATGGACGGCTTCGTCTAATAAAACAATCAAACCCTTGTAACCAATATCTGAGATAAACTTAGCAAAAAGCTTAATATAGTCATACCAGGTTTCATCATCAATAATTACTCGTACCCCTAAGGCTGATTTAGCCTCGGTTTTATTTGCAAATTCTCCTCGCAACCAGCGCAGTGCAGCCTCTTTTTTGTCATCATCTTCCTGACGATAGCCTCGCCAATAGGCGCTAATAACATTGGCAAAGTCAAAGCCATGTACTAAGCCTTCTAAGTCGTTAATAACTTCGAGGATTTTTGTCTCTACTTGGTCATCAAATCCTTCATCTTGGGGTCGTTTTCCCGTTTCTTGAGCAACTTGAGTTAAAATAGTACTTATCCACTTTTCCAAAATTAGGGCAATCGCACCACCATTAGGATTAGTTCTAGTGGCAATATTCTTCATCAATTCCCGGTAGGTAGCCACCCCTTGATTCTTACTACCTGCCAGTCGGCGTTCAGGGGATAAATCAGCATCAGCAACCACGAAACCTTGCTCCATTGCCTGATTACGAATCAGCTGGAGCAAAAAGCTTTTCCCTGAACCATAACGCCCAACAATAAAACGGAAGCCTGCACCACCTTCCCCAATATTTTCTAGGTCTTGGAAGAGAGCAGCCATTTCCTGTTCTCTCCCTACAGCAATATGTTCTAAGCCTATCCTTGGCACAACTCCTGCGCCTAAAGAAGTTAGCAAAGCAGTAGATTCTCTTTTGTTGATTTGGAGATTTACCATATGCTTAAATATCGCTTGATATATTATGACTAGTGGCAGAAGACTGGGCGTAATTATTGAGGATTTGTTTAACTTTTGTTATATATTCTTGATCACAAATTTGAGGAGGAACAGTTCCTGGCTCAATAATAAGATCACCAATTGTGTCTAGGGCAAGTTCATTGATAGAATTAATCAATAGTTCTGGCATTGTTAAATTTTCTTCAGCAATGCTTTTGAGCGTTGCTGAAGCATTATCTTGTTTGACTATAGCGTTGAGAATTCCTAGGTTATGCTCAGGAAGTTTTTCCATAAATTGTTGCCACTCATCTGGCAAATTTTTTGGAGCAATAATTTCCTCGTTTGAATCATCTGCAATATTTGAGGTAGTCTGACTATATTTAACGTCATACTGCCTTCTTTTCATCTCTAGTAGGATTAATTCCTTTTCAATAGCTGTTTTATTATGCTGCTGTTTTATCAATTGTGCTTGTAGTTGTTCTAATTGTATCTTTAAAGATTTTTTTTTAGCTTCCGATCTTTCTACTTCTACTGTCTTTGAGGATAAAGTTTGACTCAGTTCTGTCTGCTGATTTTCAAAGATTTGAACTTGAGCTTGCAAATTGTAAGATTCTTCTTCAATCTGTCGCTTCTGCCGATGGAGTGCTATTAACTCGTGATTAAGCCCTTCTCGCTGATTATGTAGTTCCGAAACTCGGTTCAATAACTGACTTCTTTCTATCTGTAAGGTGTTGACGCTGGCTTCTAATTGTTTTAAGGTCGTATGAGTTAGGTAAAGGGAGCGATGCAGCTGTTCTCGCTGTGAAACAAGCTCTTTGATATTTGTTGGTAGCTTGTTTCTTAGCAGTTTTTCTTGATTAGTTCCTCTTCTTCCAGATACAAAGTAGGCTGCATAGCAAGCTGGAATAGTAATTAATCCAGTCAGCAACGCCCTCTCCCAGCTTCTGTTGGTGAGCAGTCCCAGTCCAAAACTGACGCAAAAAGCCACAGAACCGAGCATAATTCGATTAACTAGCTTGGTGGATAGCATATACTCAAACAAGTCAAAGACTTGTTGCAAAACTTATAATAAAATGCACTTTAGAGACGCAAAACTTGCGTCTCTAAAAGTAAAGTATTCAGATTTAACTCAGGTATTATACTGTTCTTGTGACACTAACTTTGCTGTCCCAAGACTAGCAGATTGCCAAATGACTTATTACTGGCTTGCAATTTGGCAATTGCTAATAAGAAGATGAAAGACTGAAAATCAATTTCACCACCTTTGAAGTTGGGAAGCATAGCGGCTTTTCAATTGAGGAGAAACTACTTGCCGACTGCTGAAAACGGAGGAATTATATAGCACCACGCGTTAATGTTAGGACATTTCTATACTCTCAAACTCAGCCACAGCTTACTGTTGCCTATTGCCTGTTCCCTGTTCCCTAGTGCGTAGCGCTATAATTTAGCCTAGGGAACGTTGTCTTCCAAAAAACACACCATAGCTAGGTATTTCTATGGTATCCTCGTACCTTCTGTTAACAAAATCCACCTCATCGGCTTCGACAAAGTCCGGGTAGTCAGACGACAAGTCATAGTGAACCGGCATCGGGCTAAGATTAAATAAGCATAGTAATTGCTGTTGATTGCACTTGCGTTCTATGCCTAGTATTGGTTCTGGTGTATCTAAAATAATCAGACTTCCTTGGAGCAAAGCCGGCTGTTTTTTGCGCCATTTTATCAGGCGACGATATTTATTCAAGAGTGAGTTAGGGTTGTTTTCCTGCTGATTTACTGCGTGGTGAAGATGTTCTTGAGGAATTGGTAGCCAGGGTTCCTCGGCTGTGGTGAAACCGGCATTAGACGCATCTTTAATCCAAGGCATAGGTGTGCGCGAACCATCCCGTCCAAGAATTTCGGGATAACCCGCTAGTCCAAAGGGATCTTGCATCTTTTCATAAGGAATATTTGCCTGAGTTAGACCCAATTCATCCCCCTGGTAGATGCAGCAACTTCCTCGTAAGCACAAGACGAGAGCTGCAAACATATGGTCAAAGGCTTCATGGCTAAACTCATCGTCAATCATATATTTGCGCCAGCGGTGTTTGAGCCGAGGAAAATCGTGAGTGCCACCAGTCCAGCAAATTATACCTTCACCAAAATGTTGCTCAACTCGCTCAATAGTTTGGCGCAGCATTTTGTAGGTCAATGGCTCATCGCTCATTAATGAGGAGTTATAAGCCATGTGCAGACGCTTATTTCCCTGAACATACTGACTCGAAGTAAGGATAGCATCCTCTGCCGAGCTAATTTCTGCCAGAGTTGTTGTGCCGGGGTAACTATCCATTAGCTCACGAATCGGTGCAAGTAATTCGAGAGTTTCGGGCTGACAGAAATTGTATTTATTTAGTTGAGAGAAAAAGGGATCATTTGAGCCAGCACCAGCCGGTCGCTTCAGGTTGGGCGGTCTGACTGGATTATCCCGCAGTTGGGGGTCATGGGTGAAGAAATTAACCACATCTAGGCGGAAACCATCTACGCCAAGGTCAAGCCAAAAGCGAGCAGTATCTAAAATTGCCTCCACTACTTCTGGGTTGTACCAATTTAAATCTGGTTGTTCGGTCAAAAAGTTATGTAAATAATACTGTTGGCGTTGCTCATCCCACGTCCAAGCACTACCACCAAAAGTAGAAAGCCAATTATTCGGTGGAGTACCATCAGATTTGGCATCAGCCCAAACATACCAGTCCGCCTTGGGATTATTTTTGCTTTGGCGACTCTCTAAGAACCAGGGATGTTCATTGGAGGTATGGTTCCAAACTTGGTCAATGAGTACCTTTAGTCCCCGCTTATGGGCTTCATTGAGTAGCTGCTTAAAATCATCCATCGTGCCAAACATTGGCTCAACGGCGCGGTAGTCAGAAATATCATAGCCAAAGTCCTTCATCGGGGACTTGAAAAACGGTGAAATCCAAACCGCATCAACTTCTAGAGAAGAGATGTAGTCAAGTTTCTGCCTAATTCCCTGTAAATCGCCTATACCATCACCGCTACTGTCCATGAAGCTACGGGGATAGACTTGATAGATTACGGCAGAACGCCACCAATCATGAGATTTGGGATTGTTTGTTTCCAAGTTCAAGTTGAGAGTTGATTGATTTGACATAAGCAATAAAAATTATTTTTAGTCTTCTGAGCAACACGCGCTGTTAAACTTTAGCTACGTCATCTTTAAACGTACTGATTGTTCTTAAATGGTTCAACTTCTAGACTGAGAAGTCGGTACAGGGTCACTTTTTGCCTGAGTACTTGCCCCATTGACTGGGAAATTATCTACTGCACCGGAAGGCAGATTACCAAAAAAGACGCTATAACCAGGAAGTTCTAGGTTATTTTCCTTGAGATATGTAGTGAAACCTAAACCCTTGGTTTCCTGAAAATTCGGGTAGGTAGATAAATCGTAGTTAACTGACTCATTACTAAGATTGAAAACACAAAGTAGACGCTGCTCAGCATATTGCCGAATAAAAGCAAAAATTGGCTCTTGGGCATCTAGAATCTCGAAGTCTCCAGCTTCCAAAGCAGGTTGCTTTTTGCGCCAGTGCAATAACCGTCGCCAAGTATTCAACAAAGATTGCGGGTCTTGATTTTGGATATTAACTGCTTTGGCATAATGAGCTTCCGGAACAGGTAACCAAGGTTTTTCAGCAGTAGTGAAGCCAGCATTCAGTTTATCTGCATGCCAAGGCATGGGAGTACGGGAAACATCCCTACCTTTAATTGCCGGATAAAGAGCTTTACCGAAGGGGTCTTTAATTTCTTCAACTGGAATATCTTCAGGAATTCTCGCTTCTGTTAAACCCAATTCGTCTCCTTGATAAAGACAAAAGGCACCGGGTAAACAGAGCAAGAGTGCTGCCATCAGATGGTAAAACTCTTCAGGATAGGGGTTACCTTTGACATCTTTGCCTGTCCAACGTGACCTGAGACGACCGTAGTCATGATTGCCAACAATCCAACAATCACCACCTTGGGTAAAGTGAGTTTTCATCTTTTCCATGATGCGGCGCATTAAAGTAGCACTCATCGGTTGGTCAACGAGTAAAGCGCTATGGTAAGCCATATGCAAACGCTTGTCACCAGTAGCATACTCGCTAGCTAAGGCGATGGAATCATCGCAGAAAGTGACTTCCCCTAAGGTGACAGTCCCAGGATATTGATTCATCAGTTGACGGATTGGCAAAAGAGCTTCTAAAGTTTCCGGACGGCAGAAATTGTACTTAAACATTTGCCGAACAATCGGATTATTCGGAGAGACACCATCAGGTTGGGGTGCATCCTCCGGACGGGGTGGGTTGTCCCGTAATTCGTGATCATGCAGGAAAAAGTTAGGCGCGTCGATACGGAAGCCATCAACTCCAAGTTCTAACCAGAATTTGGCCCGTTCGAGAATTGCTTCTACTACCTCTGGGTTATGCCAATTTAAATCAGGCTGGCTAGAGAGGAAGTTGTACATATAAAACTGCTTTCTTTCCGGGCCCCACTGCCAAGCGCTATGACCCATAAAGGCAGAAAGCCAGTTATTGGGAGGTGAACCATCTGGCTTGGGGTCTGCCCAAACGTACCAATCAGCCTTGGAATTACTCTGACTCTGGCGACTCTCTAGAAACCAAGGATGCTTGTCTGAAGTATGGCTCCATACTTGGTCAATGAGTACTTTTAAACCCATGGTGTGGGAAACATCTATCAGTTGCTGAAAGTCTTCTAGATCTCCAAACAGGGGATCGATATCACGCATATCGGTGATGTCGTAGCCAAAATCATCCATGGGGGACTCATAGATGGGGCAAAGCCAAATGGCATCGACACCAAGGGAAACTATGTAATCAAGTTTCTCGATGATACCGTCGAGGTCACCGGAACCGTTGCCATCACTATCTTTAAAACTTTGAGGAGAAATTTGATAAATTACAGCGTGCTGCCACCACTCTCCATTACGCTGCAAATTGTTAGCATCTTCCCAGATCCAGGCGCGGCGATTGAGAACTGGTTCTCGCCACCAGTTTTCTAATTGTGTTCTTTCT
>JBAUJE010000243.1:0-4577 GCA_049683475.1 Coleofasciculaceae cyanobacterium
TTCAGGATGCCACGTTTGGGAGCAGGGAGATGAGGGAGATGGGGGAGATGGGGGAGATGAGGGAGATGGGGGAGATGGGGGAGATGAGGGAGATGGGGAAGATGGGGGAGATGGGGGAGATGAGGGAGATGAGGGAAATGGGGGAGATGAGGGAGATGGGGAAGATGGGGGAGATGGCGACGTGCAAGGTAATTTCCGTTCCCTTATTCCCTATTCCCTGTTCCCTATTCCCTGTTCCCTATTCCCTCTAATTTTCAATTGACTACTCCCTACCAGTTATCATCAGCATAGAGATTAATTGTCAGTTCTTCTTGGCTTGCTGGTATTGCGCTGATGCAGGCACAAGTAGTTGAGCCGTCTCCTAGTTCTACTTCGCAGGCATGGCATGTACCCATCAGACAACCTGTTGGGATTAGGACACCAGCGCGTTCGGCCACATTAAGCATTGGCTCTCCTACTTCAGCCTCAACTGTGACATTATCTGGTAAAAATCTAACTTGAATACTCATGGACAGTTATTAACTTTTGTCGTGCCGACATATTCATACTTTCTAAGATGAGAAGATCGGTCTTAAATCCAAGTTAGCTTCTACAGTGTCAGCAATGGAGTTTAAGATAGCTTCTCGCTGTTCCCGGTAGTTGGCAACACCTGTCGGTAGAGAGGTGAGTCCTCGCTGTTGCCGAAGGCGATTCAACCAGGCACGTCGCCAAGGACCATTATCGAAAAGACCATGGAGATAACTGCCCCAAATTGATTGAGTAACATCAACAATGCCTAAACCAGAGTCATCAAATAGATACTTGTAAGAAAGCTGTGGGTCTTTCTCCTCCTGCTGGATAAGTACCGAACGACCTTGATGAATTTCATACCCAGATACAGGTAAACCTGTCTGGGGATAATTAGATGTTACTTGTCGCTGGCGAGCAATTTTTTTGCCTGTGATTACTGTTTTCAAAGGTAACAAGTCTAAGCCAGGGTAGCGCCCTTCTTCCCCCTCAATACCATCTGGATCTGCTAAGGTTCTGCCCAGCATTTGAAAACCGCCGCAAACTCCCAGAACTGTTCCACCGGCGGCCGCGTAGTTACGGATTGCTTCTGCCATGCCAGTTTTATGGAGCAGCTTCAAGTCCGAAATTGTCGTCTTTGTACCTGGAATAATTACGGCATCGGGATGTCCCAAAGATTGCATGGGACTAAGGTAATTTACTCTAACACTAGGTTCTGCCTCAAGAGGGTCAAAGTCAGTAAAGTTAGCGATACGGGGTAATCTAATTACGACTATATTAAGCGCACTGCCTGAGTGTGGCTGAGAATTTCTATCTAGCAGATCGAGAGAATCTTCAGCCGGAAATTGTTGTTCTATCCAGGGGATAACTCCAACGACAGGAACTCCAGTGCGTTTTTCTAGCCATTGGATACCTGATGTTAAGAGGGATTGATCTCCTCTAAACTTATTAATTATCACGCCCTTAATCAGAGATCTTTCCTCCGGCTCAAGTAATTCGAGAGTGCCGACAACATGGGCAAAAGCACCACCTCGATCAATATCAACTACTAGCAGGGTAGGAGCATTTAGATATTTTGCCACACGCATATTGGTCAAGTCGCGGTGTTTGAGGTTAATTTCTGCTGGGCTACCAGCCCCTTCACAGACGATCAAATCAAATTCGCTGGTCAAACGTTCTAGTGATGTTTCAATCGCCTGCCAACCTTGATCGAAATACTGCTCGTAGTATTCATAGGCACTAACTTTACCGACCATTTTGCCCATGAGAATTACCTGAGAGGTCATATTCCCTTGGGGCTTAAGTAAAATTGGATTCATTTCGACACAAGGCGTTATGCCAGCCGCCCAAGCTTGTACAGCTTGAGCATGGCCTATTTCTCCACCGTTCAGGGTTACGTAAGCATTCAGCGCCATGTTCTGCCCTTTAAAGGGAGACACGCGCAAACCCTGTCGCCAGAAAATGCGACAAAGAGCAGTTGCAATCAAAGATTTTCCTGCATGGGATGTTGTTCCCACAACCATAATGGCTTTCATACTCAGGATTACGAGCTAGGGACTAGGTTATACATAGACAGAGAAGACACCCTGATCATCGCAGTTTTACTGTCCGATAATTCCTTACCTTGTCAGTATCTAGCCAAGGGAAAAGGGAAAAAGTAGAGGCAGACAGATCTCAATGTAGGAATTTTATAGTCGTTGGCAGCTGGATTTACCAACTGTTAATCAGCAACAAACAAGCATTTCTAGATAAGATAAGTCACTTAGGGCTAATCACTGCTTGCGTTGCCATCTTAGCCGATCAGCGATCCCAGGAAGAGAACAGAATGCTTCTTAAGCTGCTCGGTACTATCTCAAAAAGGAAATCGCAACCAGCGATTTAAAGCATGGTAAAGGCGGTCTAAAAATGAGGGGAAAGGTAATGTCTCTCCTAGATGCTGCCATTTTTCGACCAGTTTTCTTCCCAAAGGTGTCAAACGAAAACTATCTGTGATACCTTGACCGTCAACTTCTCGCCGCAAGATACCAACTTGAATCAGCCACAAGAGGTTATTCTCAACCGCCAACTCTGACATTGGGCTTTTTGTATATTGGTGTTTATAGCCTTCTTCTGATGCTATCGACGCTAAAGGAACACTCTCAGAGCGCATTTTCACAAATAAAGGTAATTGGAAAGGTAAACAGAGCATTGCTCGCTCTGCACGTTTTATGGTATGACCAGAATACTGAATTGACTGGGCTTGCTGAGACTGAATCGATGTCATTGCAAGGGTTAGTAATTAAAATTACGCTCACTATTAGTTATCTTTTCATATCTTAATCGGTTTGCAGCTAATTCTGCCCACCCAAACTTTGAGCGGTCTATTGTGGTTAAGAAGACCCCTTATAATATTTGATTTAATTTAATAGTGGGAGAACCTCAGAAGTATACTCCTTATGACCCTTGTAAGCTTGTCACCATAGCACCTAGAATTGGTTGAGTCGATTTGCCGACATAAAAAGGAAAAGGAACTATGGTACTACAAGCTGGTATAGATGCTCCGGCGTTTACAGCCAAAGATGACGAGGGCAATACAGTTTCCCTCTCCGATTTCGCCGGTAAAGTTGTTGTTCTGTATTTTTATCCTAAAGACGACACGCCTGGTTGTACCAAAGAAGCTCAAAGTTTCCGGGATAACTACACAGACTATCAAGGCAAAGATATGGTCGTTTTAGGCGTCAGTATGGACGATGAGGCATCCCACAAGCAGTTCAAGGAAAAGTATAGTTTGCCTTTTAAACTAATAGCTGATCCTGATGGCACCATTACTAAAGCTTATGATGTTGATGGTGGTGGTCACGCCAAGCGAGTAACATATGTTATCAATGGCGAGGGAAAAATCACCCATGTTGATGAGAAGGTGAAAACAGATAGCCACGCCAAAGATATTTTGGCAACAATGAGCTAAGCAAGTTTATAAATGATTAGACATCTCCAGAAATTAAGTTTTAGCTCCCGTAATACCAAGATTTCAGCTTAATTATTGGAGATTTCTATTCAACACAGGGGCATGATTTTTTCATGCCCCTACTTTTTTACCATTCGGAAGCGTAAAGCCCCCGTATTTTAATCGGGGGATATAAGCATAGAGAGCTGAATTTATTCAGCCATGATGAGGGTCGTTGATATAAGCTAAAACCTTTCGAGTACTAATCTTGCCTGTTGTGTCAAACAGGTAAGAGTGCGTCCAAAGGCTAGGCAAGCTTAGTAAATCAGGAAATTCTTGCCTGAGAATTCTTGAAGACCTGCCCTTAAAAGCTTTAACAACTTGAGCAATTGAATGTTGGGGGTCGTACTCAACCAACAGGTGAACATGGTCAGAAGCCACCTCAAGAGCCTTAATAATCCATCTTTTTTCACTTGCCACTGACTGAAAAATATCAATACACCTTAACTTTAAGGATTCATTCTTAGCAAAGACTTTTTTCCGCCTACACGGTATCCATATCAAATGAACGGTTGCCAATCCAACAGCGTGACGAAAATGTCTATAAGTTTTTCTCATGTAGATAAGTAAAAGCGGTCTACAGATTTATGGTATCATTAACCCATGAAAACTCTGAAGTTTAAACTTTATCAGCACAAGCGCAATAGATACCTCAAGCGGTCAATCAATGCCGCAGGTGTTATCTATAACAAATGTATTGCTTTGCACAAAAGGTATTACCGAATGTGGGGCAAACATTTAAGCTGTGCCAAACTTCAGAAGCATATTGCCAAACTGAGAAAACGTAACTCTTTCTGGCAATTGGTAGGTTCTCAAGCAGTTCAGGACATTTGCCAGAGAATTGAGAAAGCCTACCAGTTATTTTTTAAACACCATAAAAAAGGAGTAAGACCACCAGGATTTAAAAAGGTTAAGAAGTATAAGTCGTTCACTTTAAAACAGGCAGGTTACAAATTCCTTGGTGGTAATCACGTCAAAATTGGTAGTCGCACTTACCAGTACTCGAACTCCAGGGAAATATTCGGGAAAGTTAAAACGTTAACTGTTAAACGCACACCATTAGGAGAGTTATTTCTGGTGGTGG
>JBAUJE010000244.1:0-24630 GCA_049683475.1 Coleofasciculaceae cyanobacterium
GGGAGCAAGATGCTCCCATTACTCATTACTCATTACTCATTACTCATTACTCATTACTCATTACTCATTCCTCATTACTCATTACTCATTACTCATTACTCATTACTCATTACTCATTACTCATTACTCGCTGATAACTGACGACTGATAACTGACAACTACAATGTGGGAATATTTAGAGCAGGCTACTGAACGTTTTTGGATGGGTATTTACCTGAGAATTTTGATGCTCGTAATTGCCTATGGTGCTTTAGTTCATGTTGCTAATTTGGCGGGGTTTGGGGAAATACCTTGGAGTCAAATGCCTTTAACCTGGAAAGTTGGAGATGTGGTTTATGGTATTTGGGATATAGCTATAGTTGTTGGTCTTTGGCAAAAAGCTGTTTGGGGTATCACCTGCTTGCTAGGGGCAATTTTTTCTCAGTTTATTATTTATACGGTATTTATTGACTATTTTGCTTTTACTGCTTCACAGCGAGAAACCATTTATGGTTTACTGGGCACTGAAGCAATTTTACTGTTAGTTTTTCTCGCTTTATTAATTTTCAAAAAGTAGGTAATAGTAAGATAATGGGCATTTAAATTGTATATTTTTCAGTTAAAAAATAAGCCATCAAACCCTATTCGCATCTCCACGTCTGTCCCAACCAGCAAATTAAATGCGTGATATCATGTCCTGCTAAACAGTTATCATTTCCTTCTACCTTGCAACCTGGCTCCTTTCCTATGCCCTAACGGTCATGCTCCGCAAACTGCCCTCTGCCTTCTGCCTTCTGCCCTCTGCAAACTGAAATTACTTCTCAAACGATGCTAGAGTTTTGAGAGTATAAATTGTAAGTGTAGGTATCCTGGCATACTCATTTTTGAGAAAGGTGCTTCCTTGCGACATTTTCCGTGAAATTGAATCAGTGTCTGCACCCCCTTGCTTCGGCGAGGGAGTTAACGTGCCACCCACTTCAGGTGACGAGATCAGGAGTTGCGATCGCTTCGTATACAAAAGCCCTAAAGTTCATAAATGGCAAAAGTTTTCGGAGAGTGAGGGAAGAGGGATACAACGAAATCATGGCTACGAAGCAAACAATTACCATTTCAGGCTACGAAATTCTCAATCAAATCTATGACAGTGCCAATTCATTAGTCTATCAAGGTATCCGACAAGAGGATAACCAAACGGTTATTCTCAAGGTACTTAAGGAAGACTATCCTACTCCCTCAGAACTCACCCGCTATAAGCAAGAGTATGAAATTACCCGCCATCTGAATATTGATGGTGTGGTTAAGGCGTATGACATACAACCCTATCAGAGGACTCTGGTTATTATTCTGGAGGATTTTGGGGCATCATCTTTAAAGCAATTGATGAATGACTCTACGGGGGCGCACGTCAGTGCTAACCTACGGGAATTTCTCAACATCGCCATCAAAACAACTGACATTTTGGGGCAAATTCATGGCAACAATATTATCCACAAAGATATTAACCCTGCTAATATCGTCTTCAACCCAGAAACGGGACAACTTAAGATTATTGATTTTGGCATCTCTACCCAATTAAGCCGTGAAAATCCTACCCTGAAAAATCCTAATGTTTTAGAAGGGACTCTTGCCTATATGTCCCCAGAACAAACGGGACGGATGAATCGGGCTTTGGATTATCGTACAGATTTTTACTCTTTAGGTGTTACTTTCTACGAACTACTAACTGGAAAACTGCCCTTTGAGACGACAGATGCCCTGGAATTAGTTCATTGTCATATTGCCAAACAGCCAGTACTACCCTACCAACTCGTAGGGGCGCACCGACGTGCGCCCATTCCCCGAGTGATTTCCGATATTGTCATGAAGCTGATGGCGAAAACGGCAGAGGAACGCTATCAAAGTGCCTGGGGAATTAAAGCTGATTTAGAAAAATGTCTCCATCAATTACAGAAAAAAGGAGAAATTTCTGAATTTCCTTTAAGGACTCAAGACATTTCTGATAAGTTTCAAATTCCTCAAAAACTCTATGGAAGAGAAGCAGAAGTTGAAACATTACTGGCAGCCTTTAGGCGAGTCGCAGGGGGAGAAGACACGGAGACGCACAGACACAGGGATGCAAAGATTGAGGCATCCAAAATCCAAAATCCAAAATCCAAAATCGAATTAATGTTGGTGGCGGGTTATTCCGGTATTGGGAAATCAGCATTAGTTGCCGAAGTTCATAAACCAATTACCGAAAAACGAGGTTATTTTATATCCGGTAAATTTGACCAATTTCAGCGCAATATTCCTTACTCGGCTATTGTCAGCGCCTTTAAGGAACTAATGCGGCAACTATTGACAGAAAGTGAAGCACAATTAACCCAATGGCGAGAAAAACTGTTAGCTGCTGTTGGTAGTAATGGACAGGTAATTATTGCTGTAATTCCCGAAGTAGAACTAATTATTGGCAAACAGCCACCTGTACCTGATTTAGCACCAACTGAGTCACAAAATCGCTTTAATTTAGTCTTCCAAAACTTCATCCGAGCCTTTTGCAAAAAAGAGCATCCTTTGGTTATCTTTCTCGATGATTTGCAGTGGGCAGATTCTGCTACGCTCAAGTTAATCGAACTGATGATGACGGATAACGAGACGCAATATCTATTCTTCGTTGGGGCATATCGAGATAACGAAGTAAGCCCCACTCATCCTTTGATGATGACCATTGAAGGATTACAAAAACAAGGGGCAATTGTGAATTTTGTTAACTTAGCACCCTTAGAATTAGAGTCTATTAACCAACTTATTGCTGACACCTTACACACTGACAGTGATGATGTAAAACCTCTAGCAGAATTGGTACAGCGAAAAACTGACGGCAATCCCTTCTTTGCCAACCAATTTCTCAACATATTGCACTCTGAAAATTTAATCACGTTTCACTTACCCATCGCTAAAGATACAAGTAAAGGGGGGTTCTGGCAGTGGGATATTATCAACATTGAGGCACAGGACATTACTGATAATGTTGTGGAGTTGATGATTAGTAAAGTTAAGAAACTGCCAGAATCTACTCAGCAGATTTTACAGTTAGCGGCTTGTATCGGTGCTAATTTTGAATTAAACACACTATCTATTATCAGTGAAAAATTACGATATAAGCTTTTTCAAAGCCTAACTTCAGCCGTCCAGTCAGGATTAATCTTGCCTAAATCTGAGTTAGATGAAGACTTGTTGATTCAAGAATATAAATTCCTGCATGACCGTGTACAGCAAGCGGTTTATGCCTTAATTGATGAGGCACAAAAACAAGCAGTTCATTTAAAAATTGGTCGCCTATTGTGGCAAAACACTACACCAGAGACGTTATCAGAGAATATATTTGAAATCATTGATCACCTAAATGTTGGTATTGATCTTGTAACTTCTCCACAAGAACGAGAGGAGATTGCCAACTTGAATCTGAGGGCAGGAAAAAAAGCTAAAGCAGCAACAGCTTATAGAGGAGCCGTTGACTATTTAAATAGAGGACTCGACCTCCTGAGTGTAAACAGTTGGAAAAGCCAGTATGAACTAACGTTAGCCTTATACGAAGAAGCCCTAGAAACCTCGTATTTGAATGGTAACTTTGAGGAGATGGAACGGTTGGCGCTTGTGGTGCAAAACAACGCCAAAACAAGATTGGATACAATCAAAGTCTACAACAGCAAAATTCAAGCGGCTGTGTCACAGGGAAAGCTAAAAGAAGCAATTCAAATTGGGCTGCAAGTGCTGAAACAGTTGGGAGTCAACTTACCAGAACAGCCCAGTCAGTTAGATATTCAAAAAGCATTTCAGGAAACGGCTTCACTCTATGCGGGACAGGACATCGAAACATTAATTCATCTGCCCCAAATGACAGAACCCGAACCACAAGCAGCTATTCATCTCATGTCTAGTCTATCTGTGGCTGCCTATGCAGCGGCTCCTGAACTGATGGTGCTGCTGATTATATCGCAGGCTAATCTATCTATAAAACATGGTCATGCTACCTGTGCAATATTCGGTTATGTCGCTTACGGTGCATTGTTATGTGCAGTTTTTCAAGACATTGAGTCAGGTTATAAATTTGGTCGATTAGCCTTAACGTTAGTAGAGCGATTAAATGCTATCAAAAACAAATCTGAAGTATTCGAGGTATTTGGTGGTCATGTCATGTTCTGGAAAGAACATTTCAGGGAAACACTCCCCATTTTGAGTGAGGGCTATCAAAGCGGTGTGGAAACTGGAGACTTTGAATATGCTAGTGGTTGTGTATTTTTTATATGCAGTCACTCCTATTTTTTCGGCGATGAACTGACGGAACTAGAGCCAAAAATAGCTGCTTATAGTAATGTGATTAGTCAACTCCGACGGGAAAATTTCTTGAATTGGACGGCAACAGTGTGGCAAGCCGTCCTTAACTTATTGGGACAGGCTGAAAATCCAAGCAGGTTAATTGGCGATGCCTACAGTGAAAAGCAAGCGCTACCCCGTGCTATTGCCACAAATGACCGAGCTGAACTGTATTTAGTCTATTTACATAAACTTATCTTAGGTTATCTGTTTGGTGACTATCATCAAGCCATAGAGAATGCGGTCATGGCAGAACAGTATTTAGATGGTGTGACCGCACAACTCGTTGTCCCTATTTTCTATTTTTATGATTCTCTGGCACATTTGAGCCTATTGACTCAGGCTTCAAACCCCGAAAAAGAGACTTGGCTCGATCGTATTAATTCCAACCAGGCAAAAATGCAGCACTGGGCGCATCATGCCCCCATGAATTTCTTGCATAAATTTAATCTGGTAGAGGCAGAGAAAGCGCGAGTCTTAGGACAATTTTTTGAAGCTGAAGAGTTTTATGAAAAAGCTATTTCAGGAGCTAGAGAAAACGAATATCTTCAAGAAGAGGCACTAGCTTATGAATTGGCTGCCAAGTTTTATCTAGAGCGTGGCAGGGAGAAGATTGCCCAAACCTATATGAAAGAAGCACACTACGCTTATACATGCTGGGGAGCTAAGGCAAAAGTTGAAGATTTAGAAGCAAAATACCCGCAACTACTACCCAAATCATCTGCAAGCAAATTTGTTACTTCTGCCGCTACGACAATTGCTAAGTCTACAAGCAGCAGTCAGTCAAGTGAAGCGTTGGATTTAGCCAGCATTATGAAAGCATCTCAGGCCATTTCCGGTGAGATTATGCTGGACAAATTACTCGTTAACTTAATGAAAATCCTCATTGAAAGTGCTGGGGCACAAACAGGTTTTCTGGTTTTGGAAAAAGCTGGACAATGGGTGATTGAGGCTTCTGGACAGGTCGGTTCTGATCATGTCACCGTCTTGCAGTCTATCCCCATTAACCAACACCTACCTCTATCGCTGCTCAACTATGTCGTTCGTACCAGAGAAACAGTCGTTAAAACTGATGCTGCCCATCAAGGTAGATTTACTAATGACCCGTATATCAAAGCGAATCAGACCAAATCTATTTTGTGTGCGCCACTAATTAATCAAAGTCAACTCAGCGGTATTGTTTATCTGGAAAATAATCTCACCACAGGAGCGTTTACCCTTGATAGATTGGAAATTATACAACTATTATCTGGGCAAGCGGCGATCGCCATTACCAATGCCAAACTCTACGCTGAAGTCAGCGAGTCTGAAAACAAGCTGAGACAATTTTTAGAAGCTATTCCGATCGGCATTGGTATTTTAGACGCTCAAGGTAAACCTTATTATGCTAATCGTACTGCTGTAGATTTACTGGGGAAAGGAGTTATTCCTTCAGCAACAGCAGAAGAAATAGCGAATGTTTATCAAATTTATAAGGCGGGTACAGATCAGCAGTACCCTAATGAAAAATTGCCCCTTTTGCGAGCTTTGAGAGGGGAACGGACGAGTATAGATGATATGGAAATTCATCAACCAGAAAGAGTTATTCCTATTGAGTCCAAGGGAACTCCTATTTTTGATGAGAATGGTCAAGTTGCCTATGCCATTACAGTCTTTCAAGACATCACTGAACGTAAACAAGCTGAAGCTGAGCGAATCAAGTTTACCAATGAACTGTTTCAACTCAATCAATCCTTTTCACGTTTTGTCCCCAGTCAATTTCTCCAGTTGTTGGATAAAACAAGCATTATTGATGTCCGCTTAGGCGATCAAGTGCAGAAAGAAATGTCGGTACTATTTTCTGATATTCGCAACTTCACAACCTTATCAGAAAGTATGACACCGGAGGATAATTTTAAATTTATTAATTCCTATCTTTCTCGTATGGAATCAGCAATTATTGAAAATCAAGGCTTCATTGATAAATATATGGGTGATGGGATTATGGCACTGTTTAGTGGGAATGCCGATGAGGCAGTCGATGCAGGAATTGCCATGCTGCAATGTCTCACTGAGTATAATCGACACCGTGTTAAATCAGGATATACACCCATATCTGTTGGCGTTGGTATCAATACAGGTTTGTTAATGCTGGGGACAGTCGGAGGAAAAAACCGGATGGACAGCACCGTAATTAGTGATGCGGTCAATTTAGCTGCCCGTTTAGAAAGCCTAACGAAAAAGTATCAGGTGCCGCTATTAATTACTCACCACACTTTGGCTCGCTTGCAAAAACCAACGGAGTATAATATTCGCTTCATCGACAAGGTTAAAGTTAAAGGAAAGTCAAAAGCTGTGGCAGTTTTTGAAGTATTTGATGGAGATAAACTTAAAGTTAAACAGGGCAAATTAGCCACACAACCTATCTTTGAAGAAGGGTTATTCCTTTTCCATCAGCAGGCAATTAAGCAAGCAGCACAAAGGTTTGAGGAAGTATTGAGCCTTAACCCAAAAGACACAGTAGCTCAAATCTATCAGTCGCGTTGTCTAGTCGCAAGAAGAGCAGCAAAATAGCAAAGTGGAATTATTCATCTAGAGATAATATGACACCAGTACAGGTTGTTGGTATTGGCTTGGAAGGTGCATGCGGATTGACGGATATAGTAAACCAATTGGTGGAGGGAGCTAGTTTATTAGTAGGAAGCGATCGCCATTTGAGTTATTTTCCTAATCACCTTGCCCCACGTCTAGTACTGGGAGGGTTTCAAGAAACTATTGAAGCTATTATCCAAAAGCTAGATAATCTTGAGTCAAATCAGTATATCGTTGTCTTAGTTAGTGGTGATCCACTTTTTTTCGGCTTGGGAAGATTATTACTAAAGCAACTTCCCCCGGAAAAGCTGACATTTCATCCCCATCTTAGTTCAGTTCAATTAGCTTTTAACCGTATTAAAGTTCCTTGGCAAAATGCTCGTGTTATCAGTGTTCACGGGCGTTCTTTGCAACAATTAACCCAAGTGCTACAGCAGGGGGCAGAACAAATTGCTGTACTTACAGATAAAAATAATACGCCTGGTGCGATCGCGCGTCTTCTCTTGTCTCTGGATTTAGATAGCAGCTATCAGTTCTGGGTAGGTGAAAACTTAGGTGCTAATAATGAGCAGGTGCAGCGCTTGGCTGTGGAGACAGTTTTAGCCGAGGAATTTGCCCCTCTTAATGTTGTCGTATTACTCCGTCAATCTCAGTTTGAGCAAACCATAGAAATTGACTCTTTACCTTTATTGGGATTACCAGATCAGACTTTTGCTAGTTTTAGCGATCGCCCCGGTTTAATAACTAAGCGAGAAGTACGGGTTCTTGTCTTAGCAGAACTGGCATTACAACCTGGTCAAATTATTTGGGATATTGGCGCAGGAACTGGTTCAGTTGCCATTGAAATTGCTCGTTTGTCGGAGAATTCCCAGGTATATGCTATTGAGAAAACGGCAATTGGTACTACCTTAATTGAACAAAACTGCCGACGCTTGCAAGTCAAAAATGTTACCTCAATCCACGGTCTAGCACCGGAGGTTTTATCAGATTTGCCAACACCTAACCGTATTTTTATTGGTGGTAGTGGTGGTAATTTACCCTCAATTCTTGATAGTTCTCAACTTCGCTTAGCCCAGGATGGAGTTATAGTTCTAGCCATGGCAACTTTTGAACATCTTAATACTGCCCTAAGCTGGCTCAACTCCCACAATTGGCATTATCGTCTATTACAAGTTCAGCTTTCCCGTTCTGTTCCTGTGGGACAATTAACTCGCTTAAATCCCCTCAATCCTGTCACAATTGTCACGGCTAGTCGTGCAAACTGAGATTTCAGTTAGCTAGTAAAACCTGTGCAGCCGTTAGTTTCAGTTCAGGAAAAGTCCGAGACTTGATGGGGTGACAAGCAGAGTCAAACCAAGACGGGAATAATTTTACAGCCGTGGGAGTCCTGCTCAAAATCATAACTTTGAGGCATTTACCTCATGTTCCTTTGCCGATTGCTTTCTACTTAAACAAATACTGATTAAACAAATACTGAGACAAAGTAAAAGCATCTACCCCTAACTCTGTACGTTCCTGCGCGGCCATTATCCCTGCTTGAGCATGCCACCAAGCCGCCACTGCTACTGTTGCCTCTAAAGGCTGTTTAGACAAGGCTGGCTGCGCCACTAACCCCCCCACTAATCCCGTTAGCACATCTCCACTACCACCACGGGCTAGAGCTGGTGTACTCTCAGGAATTAGCCAGACAGAGCCCCTAGGATGAGCAATTGCTGTTCTAGCACCTTTCAATAAAACTACTGCCTGACTTACCTGAGAAGCTTGACGCACCATACTCACTCGATCAGACGAATCCCCTAAGTCTGGAAATAATCGCTTGAACTCACCCAAGTGAGGTGTCAAAACGGTAGGCTGCTGACGTTTCGTCAGCGTGGGGAGAGTCCCCAGGTCAGCTAAAATATTTAAACCATCAGCATCCAGAACCAAAGGACATTGAGCTTGTAGAGCTGCTTCTATCACTGACTTAGCCCCAAGGGTTAAACCAGGACCACAAGCAATGCCACTAAATTTAGATAAGTTAACCTCTGCTGGCAGTTGAGCAATAGCCCCTGTCTCCGTCTCCGGACAACCGATAATCAGTGCTTCTGGTAAATGACTAACCAGTATTGGCTTGAGGGACTCTGGTACAGCAATAGAAAGCATACCAACCCCACTACCTCGCGCTCCCATTCCGGTTAAAATTGCTCCTCCGGCATACTGGCGAGAACCACAAATCAGCAGCAAATGCCCTTCTTGATACTTATAAGTTACCTGAGCTTTAGGCAGGGGCAGAAAACTGTGCGCTGCTGCTGCACTCATACGCATCATTCCCGCTGGCTGACCTAGTATTGCCCAGATGTCCATAGCTGGGATACCAAAATCAATTAACTCAGTCTCGCCTAGATATGCCAAAGCTTGGTCTTGGAGGAAGGCTAGTTTCCACAACCCCAGGCAAAAAGTCCGACTGGCATGAACAGCTGTACCGAGTACTTCCCCTGTGTCGGTATCCATCCCAGAAGGTAAGTCAATACTAACTACAGGTTGTGACCATTGATTTAACTGCTCAACCGCCTCAGCAATTTCCCCAGAGAGCGATCGCGTTAAGCCAAAACCGAACAGTCCATCAATAATTAGGTCACACTGATGCAGAGATACTATTTTCTCACTGAAGGGAATGCCCAAACTTGCCCCGTACTGAGCATGTTGAGAGGTTAATTCCTTGAGTTTGGAGAGCGGACGGTAAACTAAAACATCATAGCCTTGTAGGTGCAACTCCCGTGCTACCACCAAAGCATCACCACCATTGTGACCAGGCCCAACTAGCACACCAATTTTCTGGCACAGAGAAAGGGGATAAAGGGCCTGGATACGACGGGCAATCAATCCTGCCACTTTTTCCATCAAAGCTGCAACAGGCATGCCAGCCTGGAAAATACGCTCCTCAATCTCGCGCATCTGCTGGGCTGTCACTACTACTTGCTCTACTGCTTCAGACCGATTTGCTTGTCTCAAAGCTCAATTCCCCTCTCTCGTCTCCCCCATGAAGTAATAAGTTTAATTTATCAATTGATAATTGACAATTGATAATTGATAATTAATTAATTTGGTCGAAAGCCTCTCCTTACCAATGGATAATTGATAATGGATAATTAACAATTAATTAATTTGGAGGAAATTATCAATTATTCATTCTTAATTATCAATTCTTGAATGCTCACTGCTTTAATTAGACTAATTTTTAGACCTATTACTTTAATTTTCACCCATTACTTGCTACTTAATACTTGTTAATTAAAAAATCTCTTTCATCTCCTCATCTTATTATGAGTCTTTCTCTTCTTTTGGCAGACCCCGGAGGTTGATAAAGGTATCTTTTGATTGGTCTAGAGTCTTTTTTGAAGAAGATGAGCTTTTGCCTAGAATTGCCTTTTGTTCTTCTCCTGTAAGACTAATTTGAATTTTCGGACCAGAACTTGCTATACGAATAATCATGCCATCGGAAACTGGCACGGAGGTTATGGGTTTCCCATCTATATAAGTCCCATTGGCTCCCAAATTGATAACTTTCCACCCAGAAGCCTCGTGCCGCAGTTCTACATGGTAGCGAGAAACCACGGCACTGTAGAGGACAACCTCGTTGTCTGTTGATCGCCCAATCCGAATCACTGATTCGCTTTCAAAGGGCCAACTTTGAACAGGTATAGATTGGAGGGGATGCAGCAGGGTCAGGGTAATCACTTGCTTTAACTTTGGCAAAGACTTATCTTGAAGAATCTTTAACTCTTGAGAGTTGCTCTGCTTTTCTGGCGTAGAAGTTTCATTTTCCATCGTTGACCTCATTACCGATGCCAGTAGTAGCGAATTTTAGTCCAACGGATTAGAATTGACTCTATTCAGTTCTACAGCTAGACTTATGTACTATACTGCTTTATAATTTTGGCTTCTTACATAAAATAAACTGCCCATTTGAGCAAATATGCTTGTCAGCCGAGCTTAGCAGACCAGAAAATTAGCATTCTGGCTTAACTTTATCAGTTATTGATCTAAGCCTAACCGATTTGAGCACTATTTTATTCATACTCGGTTGCTCACTAGAGTCAAGCTAGTTCGTTTTTTAGGTAGGATTAGCTAATTAGATAGTAAGCTTACTGCACGATTCCTTTCAGTAGAGAGTAAGCTTACTAAAGATTTTCTACAGCTGGCAGCTTACTCAGGACATTTGAAACAGAAACGTTACCTGATCACCTTTGCCTAAAGCGATGCGATCGCCTGGTCGCAGACGGTGTCGGTTTCCCTTGGATAAAGGAGTGTGGTTAATGTAAGTACCATTAGAACTACCGACATCTTCAATATAATACGTGTCTCCCTCGACTCGGATATCGGCATGAATTCTAGAAACAATCTCCGAGTTAGGGAAACCTCCAACATCGATGTCGGGTGGAATTTGTTCGTTAGTCTTGCCGATATGAATCACTGAGAGATTTTGGGGTAGCTCAATTGGCGTGTTGGTTTGCAGGTGTAACAGCTGAGCTGATTGTACCTGTAACTGAGTTTGAGAACTACCACCGGAGGTTGGTGGCGCTGATGAAGTACTGCTAGCTGGCGGAGTTACGTTCCCAGAAGTGCTGGGTTGGCTGACAATGGTCGCCGGAATCTGGGAGATGGGTTCAGGATTTGGGGGACTAGTGGCGTTTTCTTCTGGTTCAGGTACTTGAGGATTCATAGAGACGGGTTCAATTTCAACAAGTGGGTCAGGGTTAACTAGCTCCGGCAAATCCGGTAGCGGATTGGTCGCAGATGTTTCATTTCCACCCATTGGCGTCTTCCCTTTCAGATTAGAGCCGCATTGACCACAAAAGCTAGCATCTGTTTGAACAGTTGCACCACAGTTAGGACAACTGGTAGTCGAGGGCAAAGGTGTGTAGCACGCCTCACACTGAATAGCCCCGTCCGGATTTTGGTGATTGCAGTTAGGGCAAACAATCATAAATTTCTCGTAGCCGTTATCCTTCCTCCTTATTATTAACTCTAGAGTTCTTGACCTGCTGAGGAGTCGAGGAGCCACCACAGTTCCCCCTGAGGTTGAATTAAACGAGCAGGGTAAGTCATGGCATCAGCAGAAGGGGCAAAAATCTGAGCAAGAGCCTCTCTTTTGCCTGCACCAGCCACTAAAAACATAACACAGTGGGCATGATTGATTAATGGTGCGCTAAAAGTAATACGAGGCTGACCATCTTTATTGCCAACGGTAACCAGTTTATCTGTTACTTGTAAAGCTTCCGTATGGGGAAATAGTGAGGCGGTGTGGGCATCGTCGCCAATGCCTAGCAAAATTAAGTCAAAATGGGGAAACTCGTCACCAGTAGCTTGGAAGAATTCACGCAACTGAGCTTCATGCTTCTCGGCATCAGCTGTCGGATTGGCTGAGTCCGTGGGCACGGGATGAATATTTCCTTCTGGCAGATCAACTTTATCTAACCAAGCCCCCCGTGCCATGCCTTGGTTACTCTCGGGGTGATCTGGTGGCACGTAGCGTTCATCACCCCAAAAAACGTGAATTTTGTCCCATGGTAGGTCAAGGCTTGCTAGAGCTTCATACAAAGGTTTTGGTGTGCCTCCTCCTGCTAGGGCAATGGTAAACCGCTCACGTTCTTGGACTGACTCCTTAATTTTTGTAGTGACAAGTGCGATCGCTCTTTCTATTAGCGCTGACTTATCTGGCAGAACCTCAACATTTTTTTTGCTCATAGAACTTCCTCCTCTATAGCGTTTCTCTATCTGGTGAGGTACAAAACCCTAGATTTTAGGGATTAGGGAGTGGGTAAGAAGACTCAATGTATCTCACTAGCTTAGAAAATGCTATATCACACCTTGTATAGTTTGTTTCTTCGCTCTAGTTTATCTCTTAGCTGAAGTCTTTAATTTGGTTTCACAAAATTGTAATATTTATATGAGCTGCTTAATCATATTCTGATTTCAAAGAGGAAAAATAGATTTGTTAGTAATATTCATTTCAAAAAACACGTAATGTGTTTATCCAAAACGACTAATTTTAAATACCATTTAATTATCTATAGGACGTTTCCCAGTTTGGTGAAGTACATTCAAAATTTTTACCCCGACTCCCTAAAATCCCTCGACTTTGTAACCGGCTCCCTATTCTCTGTATACCCTAAGACCATGCTACGCCAACCCTGGTTCTTAGAACCTAGGAGTTTTCACCTCACCCAATTGAGAACCACCATATCTCCTGAGACTCTCTAATCTGATGAGTTAATATGGGCAAGATCCCATATTGTATAAACGATTTCACCCGACTTAGCTAGGTCACTCTTGTCATGAAGTTGTTAGCTCCAGACAAGGGTGTTCAGCCAAGCTGGAGGTGTATCATCACATTACTTCTATAGGCATTAGCCATGAAAAGTAGTTCTGTCTATTCACCGTTTACTGCTTTAGCCCTCAAGACAGTCGGGCTAGTCATGATTGTTTCTTCCCTCGTAGATTATATTGTTCTGGCAATTCCTTCTCCGGGAGTTGACACCCTACAAAGAGAATGGCAACTTAACCTAATAACTCAGCTAGTTGACCGGGGTATCATTCCCATGGTGGGCATCTCCCTTTTGTTGGTTGGGTATTGGATAGGCGAAAGTTTAACCAGAGCAGATACCGAACCAAGATCGGCCGTCAGTGATTTAAGATTTTGGGCTTTGTTACTTTCGAGCTTATTAGGGCTAATCTTTTTGTTAGTGGTGCCTTTGCACCTCAACAATGTTCGCCTGCAAAGCAAACAAGCTCAGGAGCAGATTGAGCAAAGAGCCACTCAAGCAGAAACTCAATTGGAAAGCCAAACTAGCCAAATTGATGCCATCTTAGGAGATGAACAAAAGTTAGGGGAGCTAGATAGGGCAATTGAAAGTGGTCAAGTACAAGGACAAGACCTAGCTCGCCTACAAGCACTTAAGCAACAAATAGAGAACTTCAAGCAAGATCCCAAAGCTCTTAATCAAAGAATTGATGAAGCAAAAATTAAACTTCGTACTGAGAAGCAAGAAGCCGAAAAACGAGCAAGAAGTGAGGCATTAAAATTGGGTCTTAGAACAGGTTTAAGTAGCTTACTTTTAGCCATAGGCTACATAGTAATTGGTGGGATGGGTCTTCGTAGCTTGAGTAACTAATATTTTAGGGTCGCCAGCTCCAGACAATCTCAACTAGGCATTAAAAGGTGTCTTTATCTCTTATCACTAGCACAGATAATCATCCTCACTTTTCTCTCTATAGAGCACTTTTAAGTAGTTGCATGAATTGCTAGCAATAAATAAATTTCTTGCTAAGTAGAGGAAATATTTGAAGATTAATTTGTTGCCAGCAAGATGGGGTATTTCAGCGTCTGGGGTTAATTATTGAAGTAATCTCTTCCCATCACAAACTCTGGCGACGCTCATTAGGGTTCTCTATCAGAAAAGGTGTCTTAAAACTGACTTAATTTTTTTGATGGTTAGCAGCAAATGTTTTCTATTTATATCCTGACGTACAACGAAGAACTAGATATTGCAGCTTGTATTGAGTCTGCCCAGCTTTCAGACGACGTTATTGTCGTAGATTCCTATAGTAGCGATCGCACAGTTGAAATTGCTAGTCGCTACCAAGTAAGAGTCCTACAAAACCAATTCGAGAGTCATGGGCGTCAACGCAGCTGGATGCTAAAAGAAATTCCTACTAAATATGAGTGGGTTTACATTCTCGAAGCAGACGAACGAATGAACCCGAATTTATTTGCAGAATGCCTCCAGGCAATGCAAAGTCAGAAATACGTAGGTTATTATGTCGCCGAGCGGGTCATGTTTATGAACCGCTGGATTCGCCACTCCACTCAGTATCCTCGCTACCAGCTACGTTTATTCCGTAAAGATAAAACCTGGTTTGATGATTATGGTCATACAGAACGGGAAGTTTGTGATGGTGCAACGAGTTTTCTCACAGAAACCTACGCTCACTATACCTGTTCTAAAGGTTTTAGCCGTTGGATTGATAAGCATAACCGCTACTCTAGTGACGAAGCCAAGGAAACTTTGTATCAGCTACAAAAAGGCGAAGTTAACTGGCGAGAGTTATTTTGGGGTCGATCCGAAGTGGAAAAACGTCGCGCACTCAAAAACCTGTCTTTGCGCTTACCAGGAAGACCATTGTTACGCTTTTTGTACATGTACTTTTTACTCGGCGGTGTCCTTGACGGAGCAGCGGGATTTGCTTGGTGTACTTTACAGGCTTTTTATGAGTATCTGATCTTGCTTAAGGTTTGGGAGTTAGAAAATCAACCCCCCTCCCTCTGTGAAGATGTCGTTGAACCTAGTTCCCCCGACGATGTAGCGGTTCTCAGTTAGATAGGGAGATGGGGATGATGTGATAACTGAATAACTGATAGAAAGCCCCAGCCTAGAAACTGGGGCATGTCGAATTTCTGTTAGGATATTAAGTTATTAGTGCTCGATTAATTAAAAACCAAGTCGGCTAAGAGATAAAATTAGCCACAAAAATTAGATAAAAAATTAGAGTTCTGGCAAGATAAAGGTAAATTGGAGGAAGCTAAGCTGTAAGAAAGAGCATTAAGAGAGGGGTCGCTACTTGCAACAATTCTTTACAAGCCTTACAAATAAAGTATGGAAACCTTGACCAACAACACTACTGTGTTAAGGCAGGTAGACTTGGTGGCGGAGTAGAAAATATTCAAAAGGATGCGAGTTTAGCAGCCGTGATAGCGGTATGTCGAGTCAAGGTTTCCCTTGTTACCTTGTGCTAGCTAAACAATTTGAGTTGAGGTAGTACGAGACAAATTTTCAATCTTCAAATGTAAGGAGAGTCGGTGTTCTGTGATCCAACACTTTAAGCAGGACTTAAAGAATGACCTAATTGCAGGTCTTTTGGTAGTAATTCCTCTTGCTACCACAATCTGGCTGACAATTACCATTGCCCGCTGGGTAATCAATTTTCTGACCAGTATTCCTAAACAAATCAACCCCTATAATAACCTCCACCCAATCCTCGTCAATCTACTGAATTTGGTTGTAGGTCTAACGGTGCCATTGCTGTTTATCTTATTAATTGGTTTAATGGCACGCAACATTGCGGGTAGATGGTTGCTAGATTTCGGAGAACGAGTTTTACAAGCAATTCCTTTAGCCGGTTCTGTTTATAAAACCCTTAAACAGCTATTGGAGACGCTTCTCAAAGATTCTAACGATAAGTTTCGCCGAGTAATTTTAGTAGAATATCCCCGTCAAGGAATCTGGGCGATTGCCTTTGTAACAGGGGGCTTAGGGAGTGAGATACAATCTCACATGACTCGCCCGATGTTAAGCATCTTCATCCCAACAACTCCCAACCCCACCAGTGGCTGGTATGCAGTTGTGCCAGAGGACGAAGTAATCAATCTTTCCATGTCAATAGAAGATGCCTTTAAGGTTCTGCTCTCTGGGGGGATTGTTAGTCCCGGTGAAAGCTCAATGCCTTTAGCAGCACAAAACTACGGTAAGAAAACCTTGGACTCACCCCTACCGGAAATAAAACGGCAGGTTTTATCTACCGAAGAAAGCTAAGAATAATTAGTCATAGATGACTAGTTGAGGACAAAGGACGAAAGAAAAAGTACAAAGGACAAGAAATGCAAGCTCGCAGAATTGCCCGTGAACTGGCTCTTTTGAGCCTTTCTCAACTGCCCAAAGAACCAGAAAAACTCGATACTCAGCAGCTCAATACCCTACTATTAGCAGCAGTTCGCACCCTGAGAAGCGAAATTCAAGAAACACTAGAGACAGCTGCAGCTGAACTACAGCGAGGTAGCGATCGCCTCTTGAGTAGTGAAACTCGTACCACTGAGTTACTCAGCGCCAGAGCAATGGTAGCAGACGCAATTGAGCTAGCAGAGAAAGCCATTAACCGTCTTGGAACAGCGGTAGACATTCCAGAATTTATCCAGCTTTCCTCCCAACAAGAAGTTCGTGAATACGCCTTAGAAATTCTTAAAGCCATTAATCGCAGGCAAAAAGAGACTGACGAGATTTTGAGCAACGCCCTCCAAGATTGGCAGCTGAAACGCTTGGCAAAAATTGACCAAGATATTTTGCGTATGGCAGTAGCAGAAATAGCTTTTCTAGGAACCCCAGCACGAGTAGCAATTAATGAAGCCATTGAGATTGCCAAACGCTATAGCGACGATGAAGGACACCGCTTTATCAATGGTGTTTTGCGTAGAGTAACGGACAAGATCAAGATTGAAGCTGCCCAGCAATAGAAAATCAGCTTTCACACATCTAATTTGACTATTGAGACAGATTAAGGGGTTGGGAGAGGGTTTGAGGGTTTCTCGAAAACCTGCTAAATATGCTTCGTTAAATGTGCATTAGCTGATTAAAATATAGAGTTACTAATTAATCTCTATAAATTTCCCTAAGATTAAAGTTATTTTAAGCCGGTAGTTAAAGTTAAGAGCAATGGTTTTTAATTGGTTCCGCCGACAATTTAGTACGAATGAGGCACCTGCCCAAGAAACTCTCTCCGACACTCCCGAAGCGGAACAAGAACCAAATGCCCTAGAAGAAAAGGCAGCCGAACAGGACGAGTCTGATTCAACAGATAAGCAATCACCGGCAGTTAGCGATGATTATTTAAATTGGGCAAAAGCTGCCTATAAAAATATTCAGCAGCAAAAGCCTGTAGCAGACAATCCAACCACAAAAGAACCACCAGAACAGGAGGAGTCAACAACCCCAGAACTAACCACCGAGCTAATAGAACCAACCCCTGAGTCAGAGGATATAGCTACACCGGAAATACCCCCAGCAACAGAAACAGCAGAACCAGTAGGCGAGGTTACAGAACCCCAGCCTGAAACTGTTAGCCAAGAAACGACTCAGGTAACAGCCGAAGAACAAGAAGAATCAGTTGTCCCTGAAGCCGAAGCCACTGCGGAAAAATCCCCATCGAGTCCATCAGAACCAGCCGCCACAGAAGCAGATCCAACTACCCCCCTACCAGTTTGGGCACGTCAAGCTAGCGAAGACAGACAGGCAAGGCTTGAGCGCCTCAAGGCAACTGCTATTGATATGCCAGAACCTGAAGTCGTTGGCAGAGTTACCCAACAGACAGGGGAAAGCACTGGCATGGCTTTTGATGAAGACTTCTTGTGGTCAGCAGAAGTATTAGCCAGCCAGGGGCGTACTCCAGAAGATGTCTCGGCAGAAGAGATTAATTGGCTCAAGCGACTGCGTCGGGGCTTAGGAAAGACCCGTCGTAGCTTAATTAACCAGTTAAAGGCAATTGTTGGTCAAGGCCCTCTCAATCAAGATGCCGTGATGGAGATTGAGGCACTGCTTCTGCAAGCAGATGTGGGGGTTGAGGCGACAGACTACATTATAAATACCCTGCAAGATCAACTACGCCAAGAAGCACTGCCCCCAGAAGCAGCGATCGCCTACCTGAAAACAATCCTGCGAGATTTGCTAGATCAGCCCTATCAAGAATCCTACGATCCTACCTTTGAGCCAGAAAAAGATAGCTTTAATATTTGGTTACTGACTGGTGTCAACGGTGCGGGTAAAACTACAACCATCGGCAAACTTGCTCACATGGCAAGTCAATCAGGCTATAAGTGCTTAATCGGTGCGGCAGATACCTTCCGCGCGGCTGCTGTCGAACAAGTTAAAGTTTGGGGAGAACGCAGTGGCACTGAGGTGATTGCTAATCCGGGCAAAAATGCTGACCCAGCAGCAGTGGTATTTGATGCAATTACAGCAGCCCAAGCCCGTGGAGTTGAGTTACTGCTAGTAGACACAGCCGGACGTTTGCAAAACAAGAAAAACCTGATGGAGGAACTAGCGAAAATTAGGCGGATCATTGACAAAAAGGCTGCCAACGCCAAGGTCGAATCTCTCCTAGTTCTAGACGCAACCTTAGGTCAGAATGGTCTGCGTCAGGCACAAGTATTCTCAGAAGCAGCAAAACTGAGTGGGGTGGTATTGACAAAACTAGACGGAACTGCTAAAGGTGGAGTTGCCTTAGCCGTAGTTCAGCAGCTAGGTTTACCGATCCGCTTTATTGGTGCCGGGGAAGGAATCGAAGATTTGCGACCTTTCTCTAGCTACGAGTTTGTCGAAGCCTTACTTAATGGTTAGACAGTGGGCGTTTGGTGACGGTAAATGGAAAATGGTTAAATTGTTAATGGAAAATTGAGTCTATATTCAAAATTCAAACCTTGGTGTTTACAGCTCAACTTTCTATTTTCGATTGGCTACTTCTCCGTCTTTCTTCCTAGCTGAGAAAATCTTTACAAAAAGTTACACAATTTGGTTGCTAAAATCGAAACGCTCGCACAAATTTCAAATGTCACAATTAGTATTTCTTAAAGATTGGAAACTGAGGAGACAGAAGAGAGGCAATTGTTAGGGTAGTTAATTATTACTTTTTCTCCTTCTCCCTAAAAATTAGGAAAATATCCTAAGGTAGATTGGCAGAATGCTTGATTGAAGTTACTATTTACAACTTAAGTAGGTAGAATACCCTAGACAATAGCTTGAACAGGCTGAACGGGACTACCGGAAAAGCAACAAGCAGCAATTAAAGGTTTTGCATAATTCTATACAGTTTTTATCGCAACCTAACTTATTGACAATTATCCTCAAGGTTAACTGTCCGGAAAAACTTAGCTAAGTCATGGAGGTATTCTAGGACGGCAGCTTAGCGTAACATTACCTCACAAGCTCCCCAGCAAAATCTAATCGTACTAACTGATTAGTTCTGATAGTTTCTAGGCTCGACAAATGCTCCCAACGCCTAATGCGATGACAGCAAGGCATGTTCCCCAACCGCCGAATAATACAGACACCAATACCAGCAGCATGGCTTCTGGTGACTGGACACCCGTTGTTGCCCTTAAACAATTGGTGGCACGTCTGCACCGGGAACAGCACAAGGTACAGAATTTGTTGAGTTCGCTAGGGTTCGCCTTACGCAGCTTCAACAATTTGAATCAGTTTCTAGAGTTAATTCCCCTGATGACGGCGCGGGTTACAGACGCTGATGGTAGTGCTTTAATTTTATTCAAGCCAGATGGTAAGGTTCGGCTAGAGCAAATACACTGTCCAGAAAGTCAGACTTGGAACTATCTGCGTAAAGCCCTAGAAGAGGTAATTCGTCAAGTTAGCGCCACAGTCCAGGAGGGTGAGAAAAGCAATGAAAAAGTTCCACCTCTAGCAGTACTTCAGGAATCTCTCGACCAGCTATTGAGCAACTATTTGGGAGCAAATGTGCAATTATTTGGAGCCCCAATTTTGGTTAAGAGTAGTGAAAGGGGTATTCTCTATGTCTTTAGCACTGACCCAGAATACAGTTGGACACCAACTAGGCAGAAGTTAGTACGTTTGGTAGCAGATCAAACGGCAGTAGCGATCGCTAATGACGAACTTAGGGTTGAGTTACGTCAAAAAGAGCGCCTTGATCGAGAGCTAGAAATTGGTGCCGAAATACAGCTGCGTCTCCTTCCACGCCAATGTCCTGAGATTGAAAGGGTGGAATTGGCAGCTATGTGTAAAACAGCTAACCGGGTAGGAGGAGACTACTATGACTTTATTCCTGCCAACTATGATCAGCTAAAACCCAAAAGCCTTGACAGCCAAGAAGGAAGTGACTGCCAGCTTTCCTCCGTACCTTGGAGCATTGTTATCGGTGATGTGATGGGTAAAGGTGTCCCTGCTGGTTTAATTATGACCATGACGAGGGGTATGCTCCGGGCAGAAGTCTTGAATCGTCATTCGCCAGCGCAGATTCTGGAACACTTAAACCGGGTGATGTATGCAGACTTGGAAAATTCCCACCGATTTGTCACCCTGTTTTATTCTGAGTACGATCCCCAGACCAAGATTCTCTCATACAGCAATGCTGCCCATAATCCCCCTTTACTCTGGCAAGCATCAACTCGTTCGCTGATAACCCTTGATACCCTGGGTATGTTGATTGGGCTTGATGCCGATTCTCAGTACGAGGAAGCCCAAATACAGTTAGCCCCCGGAGATACAATCATGTATTACACCGACGGGTTTACCGACGCAGCTTCTCAGCATGGCGATCGCTTTGATCAAGATAACTTAACAACAGCTTTTCGCTGGACTTGTGAGCAGGCCTTGGGGGCTCAAGAGATTTTAGATTACCTGTTTGAGCAAGTACAAAATTTTGTTGGCTCAACAAACGGCAACGGAGATGATATGACGCTGGTCATAATGCAGGTAAAATCTAGCGAGTGATCTTTTGTAGGGCAATCAGGTAATGCAATTAGTAAACACTCTTACCAACGGCATCAGCAATGGAACTTACCCTTGGGAAGGATTAATTAGCCAGATACCAGTTGATTGGTTATTCTTGGCTCAATCAGTTGAAGATCCAGACGTGTTGGGGCAAATGCAAGATGCCTGGAATAACTTTGTTTCCTCTGGTCAAATCTGGGCTTTGCTGCTAGGTTTAATCATCGGTTATATGTTTCGAGGATTTACCTCTTTTTAAGATTTGTGATAAAGAGGAAAATACCTTCATCTAAAATCTAAAATCCTTTCATCGAGCTGACGTGACTAAACCAACAACCTGGAGCCAGCGGTTTGAATCGGCTCTGCATCCAGCAATCGCTCACTTTAATGCCAGTATTGGCTTCGACCTTGAACTGATTGAGTACGACCTAACAGGGTCTGTAGCCCATGCCAAAATGCTGGCTCATACCGGCATTATCTCAGCTTCTGAAGGTGAGCAACTAGTTTCTGGCTTAGAACAAATTCGCCAAGAATACCGCAATGGTAATTTTAATCCTGGTATAGAGGCTGAGGATGTCCATTTTGCGGTTGAGCGACGCTTGACGGAAATTGTCGGAGATGTGGGGAAAAAGCTACACACAGCCCGTTCCCGCAATGACCAGGTGGGTACTGATACCAGACTCTACCTCAGGGAGCAGATTGTGCAAATTCGCAGCCGGTTGCGCCAGTTTCAGAGCGTCCTCCTTCAACTTGCCCAAAATAATATAGAAACCCTAATTCCTGGTTACACTCACCTGCAACGCGCTCAGCCGGTGAGTTTAGCTCATCACCTCCTAGCTTATTGGGAAATGTCGGAGCGAGATTGGCAGAGACTAGGGGAGATTTATAAACGGGTGAATATCTCGCCGTTAGGTTGTGGGGCATTGGCAGGTACAACTTTCCCCATTGACCGGCATTATAGTGCTAAGGAGTTGAATTTTGACGCTATTTATGCTAACAGCCTTGATGGGGTGAGCGATCGCGATTTTGCCATTGAATTCTTGGGTGCTGCCAGTCTGATTATGGTGCATCTGAGCCGTTTGTCAGAGGAAGTTATTCTTTGGGCTTCCCAAGAATTTGGCTTTATCACCCTCAAAGACAGCTGTGCTACGGGTTCTAGCATTATGCCCCAAAAGAAAAATCCTGACGTTCCCGAACTGGTACGGGGCAAAACTGGTAGGGTTTTCGGTCATTTGCAAGGGATGTTGGTGTTAATGAAGGGGCTACCTCTGGCTTATAACAAAGATTTGCAAGAGGATAAAGAAGCCCTTTTTGACAGCGCAAAAACAGTGCAAGCCTGTCTAGAAGCAATGACAATTCTGCTAGATGAAGGATTGGAATTTCGCCAAGAAAGGCTAGCCTCAGCAGTAGCAGAGGATTTCTCCAACGCCACAGATGTTGCTGACTACTTGGCAGCGAAGGGGGTGCCTTTCCGGGAAGCCTATAACCTGGTGGGTAAAGTGGTGAGAACCTGTCTAAGTGCAGGCAAATTGCTTAAAGATTTGAGTATTCAAGAGTGGAAAGAGTTACATCCGGCTTTTGAAGAAGATATCTATGGGGCGATCGCACCGACTCAAGTTGTCGCGGCGCGTAATAGTTATGGTGGTACGGGTTTTGAGCAAGTAAAACAAGCAATTGAGGTTGCTCAGACTAGGATGAGTCATGATTCATAGGCTTTGAAGGGATGGGAGTTTTTTCTTCTTTGCTCCTAACCTGGCTATTAGCCAATTGCCTCTGTACGGTCTATGATCGCAGTCTGTAAAGTAACCCATTCGTTTATAGGCTTTACAACTAACTTATCCATGCGTCGCAAATTAGCTTTTATACAAACGGTGCTAGGAATAATCTTTCGCCATCCTGTCACCGGAACCAGCATTATCCCAATTTTGCCAGATGGGCGAATTGTCTTAGTTCGGCGTCGTGATAATGGTAAGTGGGCATTGCCGGGGGGTATGGTGGACTGGGGTGAAAATATTCCGACAACGGTAAAGCGGGAGTTAACAGAAGAAACAGGACTAGAGTTGTTAGAAATTAGCCGCTTGGTTGGTGTGTACTCAGAACCAGACCGTGACCCTAGGGTTCATTCTATATCTGTTTTGGTAGAAGCCTCGGTTCAGGGAAACATGAAAACAAAGGATCACAGAGAAATCACAGAAGTGAAGGCTTTTGAACCATCAGCTATTTTCCAAGAGGAACTCGGCTTCGACTACAAGCAACAGTTACAAGACTATTTTGAGGGTAAAACAACTGTGGCTTAGGGGGAAGTGTTAATTGATAATTGACAATTGATAATTGATAATTCCTCCCCTGCTTCCATCAAGCCAGGTTGCATTAATTGCCTAACCCTGGTATGTCTTTGTTTGCTAAAAAAGGCAGACATAACCAACTTCTATGGATTTACCCTTAAGAAATTCTCGAATTAAACTACCATCAGGGCAGATTTTTTGGCGTGAAGTAGGTCAAGGCCCGATTCTGGTGTTTCTGCATGGTTCCTGGAACGACAGCAGTCAATGGCTCAAGGTAATTGAGCATTTGTCTCAAAGTTACCATTGCTTTGCCCCGGATTTAATGGGGTTTGGTGAGTCAGAACAACCCCAAGTCCACTACTCTGTTCAATTAGAGGTGGAATGTTTGTTTTCCTACCTAGAGGCGCTTCAACTATCCCAAGTGTATTTGATTGGTCATTCCCTGGGAGGTTGGATTGCTGCTAGCTATGCCTTGAAACATGGTAGTCAAGTTAAGGGTTTAGTTCTGTTGTCACCAGAAGGTATTCAGACAAAAGAACAGCAGGCTAGTTGGTGGTGGACACGCTGGTTAGGAGGTCGCCCTCAGCTAGTTTATAGCTTTCTCAAAGTTTTCGGTTTTGGCGCGCAACTTGTCGGTAAAGGCAAATTTATTGATACCCTACTAAAGCGGCAGCAACAACTACTTAACTCTCCTATTGCCTGTCAACTATTATTCGGGCGACGCCGCTCAGAAATTGAAGCTGAACTGTTGCAAGAACAACTAGACTATCTTAAAGTACCCACCTTGATTTTGCAGGGTCGAAAAGATAGTTCTGAGGCGATCGCTCGTAGTCAATTGTATGCTAAGAGGTTGGCGATCGCTAAACTCAGAATGATTGACATTGGAGGGAATGATTTACCAGAAGCTTTGCCTGGTTTGGTAGCTAAGCATATTCATGACTTTGTTAAGAGCTATAGTGCTACACGCTAGGGAACAGGTAACTGGGTTATTACAGCTATTTTATCTGTCTGAGTTAGGACATGAAGAGCGGGCTAAGCATTTGCCCAAATTTGTCACAACCAAAGGAAGATGAAAAAAGCCTCTTAAAGAGGTAAACTGTCTGGCAGAGCCAACCTTAATCTGTGGAGGAAAGGGAGATGAGTGTTGGGAAACGACTACAGGCTGCCATCAA
>JBAUJE010000245.1:0-9246 GCA_049683475.1 Coleofasciculaceae cyanobacterium
AATTGTTCTGCCAAAGGGTCTTGGTTACTGTACAGGTTCTGATTGCTTGTTTGATTCCAGCCTGATGTGTCCGAAGTTGAATTGCTTTGGGAACTCGCACGGGTAACATTTTCTTGTGCAGCTTTAGCGCGCACTTCTTGTCTACGTTGCTGAATCTGGCGCTGTAGTTCTCTGGTTTTAGCAATACGCTGTTTGACTCCTTCCATCTGTCCCCAGCGCTGATTACCTTGACGCAAAAGAGCGGCCTCTCGCATCTGTGCTGCTTTAGCCAAATCTTCTCTGTTATGGTTTCTCGCTTTACCAACTCGTGCGTGCCAAACCTGTATCTCTTTAGCAATCGCGAGAATTTCATCTTGCAAGTGCTTCTCCTGCTGTCCCAACTGAGCCAAAAGCCGAAGCGTATCTTCTTCTTGTTCCCTAAGCTGCTCTTCGAGTGCCTGTAACTCTAGATGGGGATTATTACGCAGGAATTCCTCTAGGCGGTTCTCCAAAAACCGATTGAGATCTTCAAATAAACCCACTACAGGCACTCCTATACTCAGATCTGAAAGCTTGCACCCTATCTTAAGCCCGATTATGACTAATTGACTATAGTAAAGCTCAACAATTTTTTTACACTCCTACCGCACCCAAGCAAGGGGCTTCTTGCTGCAATAAGATAGAAATGCTGATTTTCCTCTGATACTTTCAGAGACATTAGAGCTAATCTGCTCGTCATTTAAACCTTATTGTCAGTAGCGGCGAAGTACTTGTCGTAAGGTCATCTTGGTTTTGCCATTTAAAACTTTTGACCTGGATAAACAGAGCGAACCTCTCCATTTCGCCTAATCACGGCTTCATCGTTAGCTACAGATACTAAAGTCCAGCCACTAGAACCAATACCTTCACCGATATAGACCCGTTGGGTAATACCATCAATCTCGAATAAGGCAGCAGAGTCGGCACCTAGACCTAGTTCAACCAATCCAACCAGGGTATGTTTAGCAACAGGTGATGAGGAAGAGCTAGTTTCCTCTGATTCTGATTCTGTTACTGTCACTGGTGTCGGCGATGCTGAAGGCGATGTTAGTACAGGTAGACTTGCTGCTGGTGGAGGTGCTACTACTGAAGGTTTTACTTCTGGCACTGAAGGTTTTACTTCTGGCGCTGAAGGTTTTGGAGCTGACTCTTTTGGAGCTGGTAGCCTTTGAGTTGGATAAACTGGGTAGTAAACTCTCTCAAGAACACTAGGTGCTTGTTCCGGAAAAGATGCCTGATTTTCAGCAGTCGGAAGTAATCTCTCTGGGGAATTATCAGTGGTTGCTGTTGTTTGCTTTTGGTTAACTCCTTTACTACTGTCAATCACTTCTAATGAGCGCAGCATGTAGCTAATGAACTGTGCATCAGAAGCGGAAAGTTGGGGATTCTGAAGTGAAGCTCCCTGACCAAACCATGACCAAGTCAGCCTATTTCGGTTTGTGAGTAGTAGGATCATCGTCACGGCTACAGCAAAAAAGCCGACTCCCAAAATAATTTTGTCCCAAGACCAACCGGATGGAGTCTTTCGAGAGCTGGAGGTTCTATTATCACTTTTGTCCGAAGGCTTAATTGACTGTGTATTATTATCAATTTGCTGTTTTTCGCCTGGTTTTGCCAGTTCCGGCTGAGGCACCATGACAGGAGGCATGGTGAGTTTCGGAATCTTAATTGACTTTAAGGAAACATATTCCGGCTGAACCGGCTCTGTTGGTAGTTTACTGCCACCCTCCAAAATGCGGTCAATGTCCAAAAACAAATCGTCCATTAACTTATCGGCTTCTGACTTTGCCGACCAGGGTTTGATTGGACTCAGAGCAATTAGTTGCTCTTCTTTCATCGTGTTAGTGCTTAAATCCTGAGACATTGATTGCTCACTCTCGTAGCTACAGAACAATAAAGATACTACAAGGAGTGCGGTCGTGTTTGCCTAGGGCATTAAATTTGTCAGGCAGAAGAGGCTTCCTTACGACTGTGCATCTCCAAGTAGACTAGTAAGGCGTTAATATCAGCTGGGTTAACACCACCAACCCTTGAGGCTTGACCAATAGTTAGAGGCTTAACTTGTGCTAGTTTTTCACGAGACTCTTTTGAGAGCGTCTCAATTTTCTCATAATCTAGATCTGACGGTAACTTTCTGTGAGCTTGACGAGAAACTTGATCGATTTGATTTTGTTGGCGTTGAAGATAACCAGCATATTTAATATCAATTTCCGTACCTTCTCGTTCTGGCTGACCTAGATTGGGATTATCTAGTCCATAGCGTTCAAAGTTGACGTAGTGAAAACCAGGACGTCGCAGTAGCTGGGTCAATGTAATTGAGCCTTTAATCTTCTGCTGAGTATCGCTGGCGATGGCTTGTCCTAAATCTTCGTATTCCTTGACCCGGAAATTCTCAAGGCGCTCTTTTTCTGCCGTAATCTTTGCCTGCTTTTGCTGGTAAATTTCCCAACGGCGATCGTTAATTAGACCTAAAGAGCGTCCTAATGGTGTCAGACGTCGGTCAGCATTATCTGAGCGTAGCAGCAGCCGATACTCAGAGCGACTTGTTAACATCCGGTAAGGTTCTCGCAGATCTTTCGTACATAAATCGTCAATTAAAGTGCCAATATAGCTTTCCTCGCGGGGGAATATAATCATTTCCTGATGCTCAACGTAGCGTGCTGCGTTAATTCCTGCAACGATACCCTGGGCTGCTGCCTCTTCGTAGCCAGTAGTCCCATTAATCTGACCAGCGCAGAATAGACCTTCTATTGTTTTGGTCATCAAAGTTGGGTAGCACTGTGTTGCTGGTAAGTAATCATACTCAACAGCATAGGCAGGTCGCAGCATTGTGCAGTTTTCTAGACCGGGAAGCGTCCGCAACAAATGCAATTGCAGGTTTTCTGGTAAGCCGGTAGAGAATCCTTGAATGTAAAGTTCAGGAATATCTCGGCCTTCTGGCTCAATAAATATTTGGTGGCTTGCTTTATCAGCAAAGCGAACAATCTTATCTTCAATACTGGGACAGTAGCGAGGCCCTTTGGCATCCACCCAGCCGCCATAGACAGGGGAAAGATGGAGATTTTCCCGAATGAGCCGATGAGTTTCATCTGTTGTGCGGGTAATATAGCAGTTCATCTGCTCCCGTTCTACCCAAACCTCAGGATCAAAGCTGAACCAGCGTACCTCCTCATCTCCTGGCTGAGGTTGCATTTTGCTGTAATCTGCTGAACGCTTGTCTACCCTAGCCGGTGTACCTGTTTTTAAGCGACCTATCTCAAAACCCAGTCTGTTAAGGGTTTCTGTTAGACCAACGGCTGCAAATTCTCCAGCGCGTCCAGCAGGCATAGATTTATTGCCAACCCAGATGCACCCGCCCAGGAAGGTTCCGGTGGTCAGCACTACTGCCGTTGCCTGGAACGCCACCCCAAAATAGGTCTTGACACCTCTTACTTCGCCATTTTTGCCTAGTACTAAATCAGTAACCATGGCTTCACGGATTGTCAAGTTTTCTTGATTCTCAACAATCCCTTTCATCAGTACCGCGTATTCTCGCTTATCTGTCTGTGCCCGTAATGCCCAAACAGCTGGTCCTCGTGAAGAGTTGAGTACCCGCTTTTGTAAGTAGGTGCGGTCAGCCATTTTGCCAATTTCTCCACCTAGAGCATCTACTTCATGGGTTAACTGGGATTTGGCAGGAGCACCTACTGCTGGGTTACAAGGTTGCCAAGCAATTCTGTCCAGGTTAAGTGTTAGTAGTAAAGTGCGACAGCCAAGACGCGCAGTCGCCAGAGCGGCCTCACAACCGGCATGTCCTGCACCAACAACAACTACGTCAAAGGCATCTTGAAAATCAACTTGTGAACCCATAATCAGCTTTTCCCGTCCGAGCGGCAAGGGTAATGGCATTTTTAATTTTAGTGCTTATACTAACTTCAGACCCTTGAAAAACTGACAAAATAAGGAACCGCAGCAGTTTAGTAAACAAAAAAATACACAATAACCCTACCAACTGTTTCCAAGAAAGGGCATAATTCCGACAGAAACGGTTGCACGCAGATTTTCGTGAAATACTTTTTCTTGTCTGATGGCTGGATCATTGGCCGCATCTGGGAGTTCGGCGGACTTTGGAATGAGAGCACTTGGCGACGTAAGCCAGAGATTAAGCAAATGAACCTTTGTCTTGTCGAGCAAAATGAAAAGTTATGGCTTTATCAGGTTGAGGAAGCTGTTCTTATGGTCGAAGTCAAGCCTACTGCTGAAGCTATTGAGTTTTCCTCAAAACCGATTGGTCAGGTCGTTCTTAAACGCCTGATTAGTGCTGAGCAAGCGATTGAGCGTCTGTCTAGCTCCCCAAGTTTAGCTAACCGCTTGTCGAGTGATTAGTTAAGTACCAACCTCAAAATCTGGCTATGTACTTCCCTAGCTAAGATTAAAACTCTCAAAGAAAGCTTGCAATCGGCTCTAACAATAGTTACAATTCTTTAAACTCAATTTAACGGATGCCTCGTCCGAAAGCTCTTTGGAGTTTTGCCGTACTCTTTCGGCGAACTGGCAATTGGCAGAGGCAATTTCCGGCATTTTTAGATAAAGAAACGTCGAAGTAGAAACTCTATCTGAGGAGGAGCGTAGTCGATGGGACTACCTTGGTACCGAGTGCACACAGTCGTCCTGAACGACCCAGGGCGTTTGATTGCAGTGCACTTGATGCACACTGCCCTAGTGGCAGGATGGGCTGGTTCAATGGCCCTGTATGAACTGGCCGTTTTTGACCCTAGCGACCCCGTTTTGAACCCGATGTGGCGTCAGGGCATGTTCGTGATGCCCTTCATGGCACGTCTAGGTGTCACAGACTCCTGGGGTGGCTGGAGTGTTACTGGTGAGTCAGTAACTGACGTTGGTCTGTGGTCATTTGAAGGCGTTGCTGCCACTCACATTATTCTCTCTGGTCTGCTGTTCCTTGCTGCTTGCTGGCACTGGGTTTACTGGGATCTAGAGCTATTTAGAGATTCGCGAACAGGTGAACCAGCTCTTGATTTACCCAAGATGTTTGGCATCCACCTGTTTTTATCTGGTCTTCTCTGCTTTGGTTTTGGGGCATTTCACCTGACAGGTCTATTCGGACCTGGCATGTGGATCTCAGACGCTTACGGAGTGACAGGTAGTATTCAACCTGTGGCACCTGCCTGGGGTCCAGAAGGATTCAATCCTTTCAACCCTGGTGGTATCGTTGCTCACCACATCGCCGCAGGCACTGTTGGTATTATTGCTGGCTTGTTCCACTTGACAGTACGACCGCCAGAACGTTTGTTCAAGGCCCTACGCATGGGGAATATTGAAACAGTACTTTCTAGCAGTATTGCAGCAGTGTTCTTTGCTGCCTTTGTTGTAGCCGGTACAATGTGGTACGGCAGTGCTGCTACACCAATTGAACTGTTCGGTCCGACCCGTTACCAGTGGGATCAAG
Organism: Coleofasciculaceae cyanobacterium; assembly: GCA_049683475.1. Taxonomy (GTDB): domain Bacteria; phylum Cyanobacteriota; class Cyanobacteriia; order Cyanobacteriales; family Coleofasciculaceae; genus JBAUJE01. Next base: position 5,465 of record JBAUJE010000245.1, read on the forward strand.
GCTACTTCCAACAGGAAATTAACCAACGAGTTGAAAGCAGTCTGGCATCAGGAGCAAGCCTCTCAGAGGCATGGTCAGAAATTCCAGAGAAGCTGGCTTTCTACGACTATATCGGCAACTCTCCGGCTAAGGGCGGTTTGTTCCGCACTGGTGCTATGGACAAAGGGGATGGCATTGCCCAATCTTGGCTTGGTCACCCAGTTTTCAAGGATAGCGAAGGTCGAGAGTTGACCGTTCGTCGTATGCCTAACTTCTTTGAAACATTCCCCGTTGTCTTGACGGATGCCAACGGTGTAGTGCGTGCTGATATTCCTTTCCGGCGGGCAGAATCTAAGTACAGTTTTGAGCAAACTGGAGTAACAGCTACTTTCTACGGTGGTTTTCTCGATGGTCAAACCTTTGAAGATCCGGCAACCGTGAAGCAGTATGCTCGTAAAGCTCAAATTGGTGAAGCCTTTGCATTTGACAAAGAAACCCTGAACTCCGATGGTGTATTCCGCACTAGTCCTAGGGGTTGGTTCACCTATGGTCATGCAGTTTTTGCTTTACTCTTCTTCTTTGGTCACATCTGGCATGGCTCCCGGACTATTTACCGGGATGTGTTTGCTGGTGTTGAGTCTGATCTAGAGGAACAGGTCGAGTGGGGTCTTTTCCAGAAGGTCGGTGATAAGACAACTCGTAGTAAAGAGGCTGTCTAGGTCTTTAATTGTGTAACAATCAAAAGGCAGGGGAAAAAGTTATCTTTAGACTCTTGCCTTTTGATTTTTTGAAAATGCCTTGGCAAGGTAGAGTAGTAATAAAGCAGGTAGTCAGGAATCTTTGATATGGAAAGTCTTGCTTACATTTTGGTTTTGACTCTGGCAATTGGTACGATCTTTTTTGCAATAGCCTTCCGGGAACCGCCTCGGATCAACAAATAACATTCCACCAGCAGCTTTACTGTTGTAAAGACAGCGATGAATTGTTATGATTCGTTGCTGTCTTATCTTTGCAGAGCTAACTTAAGTCTCTATTGCAGAATAACTTTCTGAGCTCGGATAAACAATAACAAAGCTCAGCTCTTCCGATTAGTATAGTTAAATTAGTTGGTGGAACGAATCAAATCTCAGGGCTAGATTGGCATGATTGACTCTAAATACGTCTGCTAACTAAAGAAAAATCTTAATTGAAAGTACTGGTTAGAACTTTTTGGCAATTAGCCGTTTTTGAGTCCACCGATTAGGAAAGGACTTTTTTCTATGCGATGCCCCTATTGTCAGCACACCGATGGTCGAGTTCTTGAGTCTCGCTCTACAGAAGCAGGACAAAGCATTCGGAGGCGAAGGGAGTGTTTACGCTGTAAGCGTCGTTTCACTACTTACGAACGTATTGAATTTGTACCCATAACTGTGGTCAAACGAGACGGAACAAGAGAATCGTTTGATCACTCGAAGCTATTAAGGGGCATTGTGCGTGCATGTGAAAAAACTGGCATCTCGCAAAGACGTCTTGAAGCTTTAGTCGACGAGATAGAGGCGCAATTGCAGCAGTGCTTTGATCGAGAAGTGACTAGCGTAGAAATAGGCGAGTTGGTACTTCGGTATCTACAAGGCGAAAGTGAGGTAGCTTATATTCGTTTTGCTTCTGTATATAGAAAATTTCAAGGTATCCGAGATTTTGTTGAAACCTTAGATGCTCTTAAAAGTAATAGCAACACTTCGCCCATTAAAGAATCTCCGAGCAATCAGGCTAAACTTTCAGAGTTAGAGGAAGGAGAAACACAGGTAGTAGAAACGCAAATATCTGTCAGCATGCATTCAACAAACTCAACCTCTGAATATCCTTTCCCCTGTGCGTAAATAAATCAACTGTAGTAAATCTATTATTAATGAAAGAAGATTTTAAAGCAAAACTGCCTAGAAGATTTAAACCGTAGTCAATAAAGGTAAATTGAGTTAGAATAATCTGTCGGGATTTTATTAAATCTTATAAAATAGATTTGAGACAAAGCAATGTAGGTGTAGGCGGCACAAAGCCGAAGTTCGTGTACATCAACAGGAGGCAGAGTCATTACCCAGGTAAAACAAGGAAACGCAACGCACATGCTCAGTCAGAAAACAACCTCTACAGACATAGGCTTCACTCACGAGGAATTTGCCGCCCTCCTGGATCAGTACGATTATCACTTTAATCCTGGTGACATCGTTGCTGGTACAGTATTCAGTCTGGAGCCGAGGGGTGCTTTGATTGACATTGGCGCGAAAACCGCCGCTTACATCCCGATTCAGGAGATGTCGATCAATAGAGTTGACAACCCTGATGAAGTCTTGCAATCCAATGAGACTAGGGAATTTTTCATTCTAACTGATGAAAATGAAGATGGTCAGCTAACCCTCTCAATTCGCCGTATTGAATACATGCGAGCCTGGGAGCGAGTACGACAGCTGCAAGCGGAAGATGCTACGGTGCGCTCTCTCGTTTTTGCCACGAACCGGGGTGGTGCTTTAGTGCGGATTGAAGGGTTGCGTGGTTTTATACCAGGCTCTCACATTAGCACTCGTAAACCAAAAGAAGACTTGGTTGGAGAAGAACTACCGTTAAAATTTTTGGAAGTGGACGAGGATCGTAACCGTCTAGTTCTATCTCATCGCCGAGCACTAGTTGAGCGTAAGATGAACCGACTAGAGGTTGGAGAAGTTGTAATAGGTTCAGTACGGGGCATCAAACCTTACGGTGCTTTCATTGACATTGGCGGTGTTAGCGGGTTACTACACATCTCTGAAATTTCCCACGACCACATAGATACACCTCACAGCGTTTTTAATGTCAATGATGAGGTGAAAGTGATGATCATTGACTTGGATGCAGAGAGGGGTCGGATTTCTCTGTCTACAAAGCAGCTAGAGCCAGAACCAGGAGACATGATTAACAATCGTGAGCTGGTTTATGAGAAAGCAGAAGAAATGGCTCAGAAGTACCGGGAAAAAATGCTTGCCCAACAACAGCAAGAAGATTCTACCGAAGTGCAAGAGACTGAAGTGTACGAAGAGGAAGAGATAGTGGCTGCTGTTGAAGAGTAATAAACTTTTTGGTAGGAACTACATTTGATACTCCAGGTAGTTATTTCAAGAGGGTAAATCCCTCTTTTTTTATCTGGACACAGGTGAACGGAATACTCATACCAAAGCAGAGATTTAGTGTTTTTAAGAGGAATATTGGCTTTTGGCAACAATTTGCTGTAGTAACTTTACCTTCTCTAATATCCAGGCAATTATCTTTGATAAAGATGGCACCCTAGAAGATTCCCAAGTCTTCTTGAAAGAACTGGGACGAAAGCGAGCCAGAATGATAGATGCGCAAGTTCCTGGTATTGGAGAGCCGCTACTTATGGCTTTTGGTATTGATGGAGATACCCTTGATCCTGCTGGCTTGATGGCAGTTGGCAGCCGTCACGAAAATGAAATTGCTGCTGCCGCTTATATTGCTGAGACAGGGAGAGGTTGGCTAGAATCTTTAGAAATTGCCAAAGGTTCCTTTGAAGAAGCAGAGCGATATCTAAAAGAGACTGCCGAAACTTCACCCTTATTTACTGGTTGTCTGGAAGTTCTGAAGTTCCTCTCGGAAGCGGGTTTAAAATTGGGAATTCTCTCAGCAGACTCAGCGAAGGGAGTACAAGCCTTTGTTAAGCGCCACCAATTGCAAACCTACATTCAGTTACAAATGGGTGTTGACGAAGGACTAAGCAAACCTGAACCGAAGCTATTTCTTCAAGCTTGCCAAGCTCTTGGGGTTGAACCAGCTTC
>JBAUJE010000246.1:0-14457 GCA_049683475.1 Coleofasciculaceae cyanobacterium
GCAACTCAGACAGTAGAAGAAGGGGACTCTGCGATGAACCGCACAGTAGAAGGTATTGTGGCGATTCGGGAGACGGTAGAGCAAACGGCCAAGAAAGTGAAACGTCTCGGGGAATCTTCCCAAAAGATTTCTGTCGTGGTTAACTTAATTAGTAATATTGCCGCTCAAACCAACTTACTAGCCTTCAATGCTTCCCTAGAAGCTGCTAGAGCTGGTGAAGAGGGACGAGGTTTTGCCATAGTTGCTGACCAAGTGCGAACGCTGGCCCAAGAATCAGCAGCAGCCACTGGTGAAATTGAGCAATTAGTAGCTTCTATTCAGACAGAAACTGAGGAAGTCGTGATAGCTATGGAAGCTGGTACAGAACAGGTTGTTACGGGAACGAAACTTGTTGATGAAACCCGCCATTCTTTGAACAATATTGCTACAGCAAGTGCCGAAATTAATAAATTAGTTGAAGCAATTATTAAGGCAACAGTAATACAATCATCTGCTTCTGATTCAGTTGGTAAAACTATTACAGAGGTAGCAGAAATTACTAGAAAGACATCAATGGCATCAGATCAATTCTTATTCTCATTTGATCAATTGAAAATAGTGGCAGAATCCTTACAAGAGTATGTTGGTCAATTTAAAGTTAAATAATGTCCAGAAACAATAGAATATCACCAGTAAAAATGACTAACAATGACAAACAACTCAGACATACGTGACCAAGCTTATCAGTTTTTCTTAGAAGAGGCTCCTGAGTTACTACAGTTAATTGAAGGGGTTCTCCTAACCCTGAGATACGAGCGCAGTATAGGCAAAGTTCACGATTTAATGCGAGCTGCCCATTCACTTAAGGGAGGAGCTGCCAGCATCGGCTTAGAGGCAATTTCTACTCTAGCTCACCACCTAGAAACTATCTTTAAAGCACTCTACAACGAAAGCTTAGAAATAGATAATGAATTAGAAGGTCAACTGTTACAAGCTTATGACTGTCTGCGCGTACCTTTAAGGGAGCTATTCGATAATGGTCATTTTAATTCAGAACAAGCATTAGCAGTTGCTCAGCCTATTTTTGAACAACTAGAAGAACAGCTAGAAGATTCGATTAAGCAGACTGAGAACTACATACCCAGCTCATCAGAATTAGGAATTAATCTAGCTGAGCAGATTTTTGCAGTAGATGTAGTTGATGGACTCACTCATCTTGAAGAGATTGTAACTAATTCTCAAGACTACAATCTAGTAGAAGAATTGCGTACTCAAATAGAAGTATTTTCCGGGTTTGCTGAGTTACTCAACTTACCGGGTTTTGGGGCAATTGCCGAAACTACTATGATGGCACTCGATACTCACCCCGAACAAGCTTTAGAAATTGCCAAGCTAGCCTTAAATGATTTTCAGAAATCTCAACAAGCCGTCTTGGTCAACCATGATAGTCAAGGAGGAGAACCATCTACAGCTCTGTTAGCATTTACTAATGAGCAATCTTGGGAATTCTCCGTCGAAACTGACTCTAGTAATTACTCTTATCAAGAAGCTTTAGCCGATTCCTTACTTCAACTTCCTCAAGCTCAAGAAGCAGATACTGAGCAAGAGCAATTTCAGCAACCTTCATCTCAAACTTTTAGTACAGAAGAAGAAACTGCTCTTCTTTCCCTAGAAGAATTATTTAGCAGTGAACTAATTACTAACCAAGCTGATACTGAGCTGTTTTCTCCCTCTAACATTGTTGAGGGAGAATTAATGGCTGAGACTGACTGTCTCAATGAGCAACTAGCAGAAGCACTACCCTCTTTAGATGATGTCTTTGGTGAAGTCTTTACTAACCAGGAAACCGAGATTGCTACTTCCAACTCCCTAGTCCCCACCACACCTAGTTCCCCAACTGTCTTTGAGAGTGCAGATAGACCAGAAAATCTAGAGGCTGCAATTGAGTCGATTGTGGACGCTTTTGAGACTCTACCAGCCCTCGATAAGCTTAATATAACCATCCCTCAAGAGAATCTTGATAGCTTTCCTGTAACGGAAAAGACCAAACAAGTTTCAGCCAAAAGCCCCCAAAATAAAGTACCCGCTAAACCGAAACTATCAGTGCGGGTTGACTCGGAAAGACTGGAACGGATGAATAATTTGGTGGGAGAACTGGCGATTAGCCGTAGTGGTGTTTCTCTCCAAAACGGGCAATTACAGGTAGCTGTTAATGATTTGCGTAATCGATTTGCCCGTTTGCAGGATTTAGTTGGTCATCTGCGTGAGTTATCCGACCAGATGTTAGTCAGTCCAGAACGCAGTAGCCATAACTTACACTTTACCGCAAGCTCTAGAGCAATGGTTCCGGTGGGGGAAAAGAAAGAACCATCAACCCTCTTACCCACAACCCCTTCCCCTTTAGCCAATAAAACTAATTTTGATTCTCTAGAAATGGATAATTACGGAGCACTGCACTCTGTACTACAAAATTTCCTAGAAGACATGATGCAGCTAGAAGAATCAGTTGATGATATTGGTTTATTTGCCGGACAATCTAACGATATCCTTGAGCAGCAGCAGCAAATGCTTACCCATCTGCGGGATGAGCTAATTTGGGCGCGCATGTTACCCATTGGTGAGGTACTTAATCGTTTTCCTCGAGTATTACGCGATTTAGCTGCAACTTACCACAAACCTGTCAGCCTAAAACTGACTGGTACAGGGGTGTTGGTGGACAAAGCCGTTTTGGAGAAAATCTACGATCCTTTATTACATTTACTTCGCAATGCTTTTGATCATGGCATTGAATTTCCAGAGAACAGGTTAGAACAAGGCAAACCGGAGCAAAGTGAAATTGAAATAAGAGCCTACCACCAAGGTGGACAAACTATCATCGAAGTCAAGGATAATGGTAGAGGAGTTGATCTAGAGCGCATCCGCCATAGAGCCTTGGAAATGGGACTGCTCCCAGAAGAAAAACTGACCAATGCTTCTGAGCGTCAGCTGTTTGATTTAATGTTTGAACCAGGATTTTCTACCGCAGAGCAGGTGAGCGAAATTTCTGGACGAGGTGTAGGCTTAGATGTGGTACGCGCCCAACTACGCACCCTTAATGGTAATATTTCCGTTACCTCCAAGCCAGGAGTTGGCACAACCTTTGCCTTACGCCTACCCTTAACTCAGACAATTGCTAAGTTACTAGTGGGTTTAGTTGGTCAGAGTGCGATCGCTTTACCTGCTGATAGTGTAGAAGAAATCGTCGTTCCCAGAACTGGCCAAATTAAAAAAACTGGCTCAGCACAGTTCTTGTACTGGCGGGGACAAATTGTACCCACCTACCGATTGGCTGATTTATTAGACTATGCTTGTCCCTTACCAACAAGAACCCCCAATAAAGCCTTAGCAGCAGTACCAACTCCCGATGATTGGGCCGCACCACTATTAGTATTACAGCAAGGACAACAAGTCTTTGCTTTGCAAATAGACCGTTTAGTCACCGAGCAAGAACTAGTTATTAAGCCCTTTGGGGCGGCTCTCACACCTCCTAGTTATACCTACGGTTGTACTATCTTGGGAGGTGGCACCCTAGTTCCCGTTGTTAATGGTGCTACCTTACTTAATCGGTTCTTAAATCAAGAGGAAGCCCCACTCTTGCTTAAGAACAAGTTTCAGGCTCAAGATAGTCTTGAGATTTCTTCTAACCAAACTACAGCAGAACAAACCACTTTAGTAAACTTTGCTCAAAATCAAGCTCCCAATCTTGTCAAATCTGAACCTACAGCAGTTTTAGTTGTTGATGATGCTGTAACCTTACGTAGAACCCTTGCTCTTTCCCTAGAAAAAGCCGGTTATCGAGTTTTGCAAGCAGGAGATGGTAGAGAGGCAATTAAACGGTTAGAGCAAAATTCTCAAGTTAAACTCGTTGTTTGTGATATTGAAATGCCTAATATGAACGGCTTTGACTTTTTGAGTCATCGTCGCCAAGATCCTCAACTCCAAGCAATTCCTGTAGTAATGCTTACCTCCCGTGGTAGTCATAAACATCGCTGGTTAGCAATGCACTTGGGGGCCACTGCTTACTTCAGCAAACCCTACATTGAACAAGAATTTATCAAATCAATCAAAGAAGTTATCGTTGCCAATGGTTAGGGGAGATGGGGGAGTGAGGGGGTGAGGGGGTGATGAGGTAATGGGGGGAACAAGGGAGATAAATAATTAATAATTTTCAATATCACAAAAATGCAGAGCAATTTAAATAAATATTTTGCAACATCTACTGGAGAATTATTTCCAGGTGAGCAAGTACAATCTCTAAAGTTGATAGTTTTTGCCCTAGAGCGACTTAACCTAGCTTTTCCTGTTACATATGTGGAGAAAGTCATTAGGCAAAAACAAGTTCAAGGTAGTGGAATCAATCAATTTGGAATTGCTAATCTTAATGAGCAACAAGTAACGGTTATAGATTTATATCGAAAAGTTTTTAAAACAGAGCAGTCAAGCAATTATTTTATAGACGGTTATTTGGTGATTGTTAAAAACAGCAAGGATGAATTGTATGGTGTAGCGGTGGAGAAGGCTCCGGTTTTGATGGATGTGCCTTTATCAAAAATTCGTGTTCTACCGGAGTCTTATCGCCGTCTTGATACCTTAGATATTGCTAGTCATGTGGCGGTCATTCCTCAGGAAACAGAAACTCTAACTGTTTTTTTGCTCGATGTGGATTTGTTGTTGCCTGTTTGAGCGATAGCGGTTATCAGGCAAAATATGATGTAGTGGCTAGAGGGGAAGCGGCTCTCTACATTCGTCTTCCTTCTTCTCAATCACCTAATAAAAAGCAAAATATTTGGGACCATGCAGCGGGAGCAATTGTGGTGGAAGAGGCTGGGGGTAAGGTAACGGATATGTTGGGTAAGCCTCTCGATTTTGCTTGCGGGTCGAAACTTTATAATAATCAGGGGATTGTGGCTAGTAATGGGCTGATTCATCAGGCGGTGTTGGCAGTTGTGAGTGAGAGGTTGGGTTGAGTTTATTTTTCAGTGCTAATACCATCGCAGAGATGGCGATCGCTTTCCCTGACGTTAGGATTATTCTTAAGATAATTACGCACCCAATTACAACCCTGCATTAATAGATCATCCAAATCTAAATTCCACAGAATTACCTTTCCATCGCGACTAACGGAAGCAATTATTTTACCGTCAGGGCTAAATCTGATGCTCTTAACCGCAGCTTCATGTCCTTTGAAGGTATGGAGAAGTTGGTATTCCCTATTCCAGAGTTTAATTGTCTGATCCTCACTTGCAGAAGCAATCGTCTTGCCGTTGGGACTGAAGCTAATACTGTTAACTCCATAGTTATGACCTTCAAGGGTATGGAGAAGTTGACCTTCCTTATTCCAGATTTTGATGATTCCATCCCCGCTAGCGGATATAATCGTCCTGCCATCTGGGCTAGAGCTAGCACTGTTGACTTCATAGTTATGACCTTCAAGGGTATGGAGAAGTTGACCTTCCTTATTCCAGATTTTGACAGTCTTGTCTCCACTAGCGGATACAATCATCTTGCCATCTGGGCTAAAGCTAGCACTATTGACTGTAGCCTTATGCCCTAGAAGGGTATGAAGAAGTTGACCTTTCCTATTCCAGACTTTGATGGTTCTGTCCCTACTCGCGGATGCAAGGGTCTTGCCATCTGGGCTAAAGCTGACACTATTTACGTCATAGTTATGCCATTGGATTGCGTAGGAAAGTTGCTTCTCACCATCCCAAAGTTTTATTGTCCAATCTCCGCCACCGGAGGCAATAGTTTTGCCATCTGGGCTAAAGTTAACATCGTTGACCGTAGCTTTATGCCCTTTAAGGGTATGGAGGAGTTGACCTTCCCTATTCCAGATTTTGATTTTCCCGTTTCTGCTAGCAGAAGCAATAGTCTTGCCATCTGGACTAAAGCTGATGTTATTAACCATATAGTTATTTCTCTGAAGGGTGTCAAGCAATTTGCCTCCACGGCTCCAGAGCTTGATTTTCTTATCCTCACTAGCAGAAGCAATAGTTTTGCCATCTGGACTAAAGCTGACATCATTGACTGCAGCTTCATGCCCCTGAAGAGTGTCGAACAGTTCGCCCTCACAGCTCCAGAGTTTGATTTTTCTATCTTTACTAGCAGAGATAATAGTCTTACCGTCGGGGCTAAAGCCGACACTGTTGACCGTAGCTTCATGTCCTTGGAGTGTATGGAGTAGTTCCCCTTCAATACTCCAGAGTTTAATGCTCCTGTCCCTGCTGCCAGAAGCAATTATCTTATTGTCGGGGCTAAAGCTGACACTGTTGACCGTCAAATCATGCCCTCTAAGAGTTTTGAACAGTTTGCCCTTAAGATTCCAGAGTTTAATTGTTCCATCCCAACTTGCCGAAGCAATAGCCTGACCGTCGGAACTAAAGCTAACGCTATTAACCGCAGCTTCATGTCCTTGGAATATACGGAGTAGTAACCCTTCAATGCTCCAGAGGTGAATGGTCTGATCTCTACTACCAGAAGCAATCATCTTACCGTCAGGACTGAAGCTAACACTATTGACTACAGCACTATGTCCTTTGAGGATTTGAAGCAGTTGACCTTCACTACTCCAAAGTCTAATTGTCCCGTCTCCACTTGCAGAGGCAATTGTCTGACCGTCAGAACTGAAGCTAACACTATAGATAGCATAATAGGACTCACGTAGGGTTTTAAGGAGTCTTCCCTCATAACTCCAGAGTTTAATGGTCTTGTCCTTACTGCCAGAAGCAATTATCTTACCGTCAGGACTAAAGCTAACACTATTGACTGCATCTTCATGATCTTGGAGAGTATGGGGGAATTGACCCTCATAACTCCAGAGTTTGATTGTTTTGTCTCTGCTGCCAGAAGCAATCACCTTACCGTCAGGACTAAAGCTAACACTATTGACTGCATCCTCGTGTCCCCTAAAAATGTGGAGTAGTTCTCCCTCAATGCTCCACATTTTGAACGTCCCGTCCCCATTTGCCGAGATAATAATCTTGCCGTCAGGACTAAAACTGATATTATTGACTGCAACGTAATTACCCGGGAGAGTGTGGAGCAGTTCACCCTTAATACTCCAGAGTTTGATTGTTCCATCCCAACTGGCAGAGGCAATCATCTTTCCGTCAGGGCTAAAGCTGACACTACAGACTACAGCGTTATGACTTTGAAGGGTGTGAAGGAGTTTGCCTTCACTATTCCAGAGTTTAATTGTCCTGTCCTTACTGCCAGAAGCAATCATCTTTCCATCGGGGCTAAAACTAACGCTATTGACTGCATCTTCATGTCCCTTACAGATGTGGAGCAGTTCCCCCTCAATGCTCCAGAGTTTGATGAGCTTGCTCCTGCCCCCAAAAGCAATTGTCTTGCCGTCAGGACTAAAACTAACGCTATAGACCGCAATATGATGACCATGAAAAGTGCATAAAAGTTCACCCTTACTATTCCAGAGTTTGATTGTCCCATCCACACTAGCGGAGGCAATCATCTTTCCATCGGGGCTAAAGTTAATACTGTTGACTATAGCGTGATGACTTTGGAGAGTGTCGAGGAGTTTACCTTCCCTGTTCCAGAGTTTAATTGTCCAATCTCCACTGGCAGAAGCAATAGTTTTGCCATCGGGGCTAAAAATAACGCTATTGACTGTAGCATCATGTCCTTCCAAGCAGTTTATTTCTTGTATCTCGTAAATTTCCTGCTGTAGAACTGTCACAATTTTTGACCAAGTATCGATATCAACTTTAGTTCTATCTACCTGCTTGAGAGGTATTCCTGCCCGCAAACCTTCTATCAGTGCTTCTAACTTTTTCCCTTGATTAAAGAGTGTCTCTGAATAGCGAATCAGGGCATCACTCTGCCCTAGCATAAATTCGTCAGCTCGCCTCCTTTGAAACTCTACCTCTTTTCTTAGTTCTTCTACTTCAGCTCCTTCTTGTTGGCGAATAAATGCTACTAAATAATCATGAACTAATTGATAACGGTCATCTGGAGATTCTGGAACCCGAACCACCAAGCCCGAACCGACTAAAATCTTTAATACTAAATCTAGTTTGTCAGTTTCTACTTTTAAACCTGCCGAGGCTAAATCTTTTAATAACTCGGTGCAAGTTTTGAGAGGACGAGTTAGATTTTCATCAGTTAGCCCGTACAAGACTAATCGTGAGATTTTCTCATTTTCTTTTCCGCAGTCTTTGATGACTCCTTCTAAGTATTGCTTCACCAATACTTCTTTCGGGTTATTACCAAGTCCTTGATATTTGCCCAAAGTCGTAATTTGAGATTCCTGAATTTGTGCTCCTACAACCTGTAATTCAATCGGACGCACTGAGTCAAACTCAACTGCTAAATCTTTGACCAGTTCATCTATTAAATCTGGCTCTAAGTAAAACTGAGAACGAGTCGTTAAATTTTCAATGACTAATGTTGCCTCACTGCGCGAAAAATTACCTAAATAAAAAAGAATATCTTTATCTAAAATATTATGATTTATTGCATCTAGATGGTTAAGGCGATTGCATTCCAATAAATAGTGCAAATAGTCTTCCCGTAGAGATAGAATAACTTTGACGAAAGGAATATTCAGACAAGCTCCTAAAAATTCATAAAATTGTCGTCGTTTAGCTGGCTCTTTATAAACAAAGAAAAACTCTTCAAATTGATCAAAAATTATAACTGTTAACAGATTATAGTCTGCGTTCTTTCGCAGCTGTTTAATAATTACCTCTGTTGAATGGGTAGTCGCAGGTAAAATTTTAGTTCTAGCTTCCTCAAAAGACTCTGCCAAACATTTAACTAAGCTTCTAACCCAATCGTTGTAAACTCTTAGCACAACAGTTAAAGCATCTCGCTCTCCGATTGGCTGATGTTTGAGCGCTGGAACTAAACCTGCTTGCACAATCGAACTTTTCCCTACCCCCGACTGGCCATGAATAACTGTAAGTTTGTGGTGATTACTACTAATTCTTGCTATTAAACGCTTGACAAATTCTTCTCGACCAGAAGCTGCAATTTCCTGAGAAACAATTGCTTGTTGGGCTGTTTGCGCTAGTGTGGGACTAGTTAACTGTTGTGTGGGCTGAAGTTGAGATGCGCCAGCAAAGGCTTGGAATCCATATTGATATTCAATAGAACGCTTTTCTTGCTTAATCTCAAAAGCCTTAAGGTATTTACCTTGCTGGAAGTAGAGAAAGCTTAAGTTTCCTAAAATATCAATGTGAAGTTGTGGATTATGTTGAGGATTACTTTTTTCTAAAGCCTTCTCTAAATTATTGATAACCTCTTCGGGTTGTTGTAAATGCTGTTGGGAGCGTGCTAAAAGAAATAGATATAAACTCTGTTCTTGATGCTGAGCCTCTGGTATTTTGGCTAATGTTTGAAGTGCCAGCTGAGCGATTTTATTCGCTCTTATCCAGTCTGACTCGGCTAGAGCAACTTCAGCTAGAAAGCTATAATCTTGAGCAACTTGATTGAGCTTGCCGTAGTTATAATGCAATTTATAAGATTTTTTGACAAGAACTTTTAATTGTTTCCATGCTTTTAAATGTCGTAAAACTTCACCAAGTATACTTGTATACTTAGCTACTAATTCTAGATGACCAGTTTGAGCGAAAATCTTAAGACATTGATAAAAATAATTTTTGCTTTTTTGCCAAAACACTTGACTTGATGCTCTATTATTTTCTGCTTTCTTATAGAGCGATAAGGCAATGTTTAGTAGCAATATCCCTTGTTGGTATAATTGATTGCTTTGCTTGCAAAGTTCCAAGCTTTTTTGATAATACTCCAACGCTTCATCTATTTGGTTATTAGTAAATTTACCTAATCCCCTACAAAACTCTAGACCTGCTTTGAACTCTGACTCTAATTCCTGTCCTTGATTCTGTAACGCTTTACAAGCAGCTTCTAATTCTGAGCAATCATTCTTATTAATGGCGAAATCATCAGAGAACAGTTGCTTTACCTTTTGCCGCAAAAAATAAAACAGCTCATCAGTAGTGAGTTGAAACTCAACACTAGTGGCCCAACTCTCCAAATCTGGTGTTAACCGCAGTAGCTGCTGGAAAACCTGATCATTAACCCACAAAATTAGGGGAAAGGGAAAACTTTTACTAAACTCCTCCCGTATGTAATGACTAGAAGTAAGAACAGTTCTTAGGTCACTTACCGACTCTAAACCCAATACCATTAAAGCTGGTGGCATCTCATCACCGAGTTCTGCCTGAATGGTATTGTAGAGATATTTCACAGACTCCGGTAAAACTATCTCCCGAATCTGCACAGGAGATAACTCCCCCAACCGCTGCACCAAGCGATCGCGCAAAGCCAAATAATTACAACGTGCTAAAATCAACCGGAATTGCCCTTGAGCTAGCCTAATTATTCGTACCAAAGTTTTTAACGAACTTTCGTTATAGGCAGTAACATCTTCCGGTTGTTGGCTATCAGTCATGGCTGAAATTCTTTTGCTTCTGCCAAAATGGGATTAATATCAAACCAAGACCCTTCCATATCTCGATACTCAAATACAAACATATCGCGTACTAGAGTTTGGTAGCGTTCCTCTCCTCTTAAAGTTTTTTGTTCTGCCACCTGACGCAGCAATTCCCATTCATGCTCAGTAAGTGCCAAGCTTAACTCATTCCTACGTCGCCGAATCACCCCCTCAACACAATCCCGTGATAGAGGTGGATCATCCTGTTCAAGACAACGGGAGAGCAACATTAGTAAATTCCTAACATGACCACCGCTTACTTGGCATAATCGCTTTAAGGTTTCAGGACTATCAAAAACCTCTAAAATTAAATCAAGACGCTGCTCTGGAGCTGTATCAGGAAAAGCTCTTGCTAATACCATCTGTCGTAATAGTGCCATTCCCTCCTGACATTCCCCACCGGCTCTTACTTGCACTGGCACCATTGGTAACACTTTGGGTGCTCTACCAAAGCGATTAGTTAATCTTCCCAAAGAATTGGAAAAAATTAAAAATAGAGGAACCGTATAAACCAAATGGCAATGTAGTTGTTTCAACTGTTCGCCTCGTTCCACAAATAGATATTCTGGTTGAATTTGTCCTGTTGGCTTAACCGAATTATCTAAGCGGTCAAGGTTATCAACAATTACTACCAACCCTTTTTTACCCTGCTGCTTTAGTCTTTCTGTCCCGGGGGCAAATATCTCTTGATTAATAGCTTCTAAAATTCCATTAGTGCGAGGCTCTAAATATTGCCTCAACTGAGAACGTAACTTGGGACTATCCTTCGTCTTAGCCGTAATTTCAGCAATCTTCCCAGGTAAAGAGAATTTTGCTTCTGAAAACTCGATAGGAGTTTGCAATAACTCAGCAATATCCGTAAACAGATTGGTAAAATATCCCGGTCTTAGCTTGATATTAATAGCTTCCAGGCTTTCACTCACCGACCGTGCGATCGCTAGTAAAATATCCGTAACATCAACGTCCGCCATTTCCAGAACTTGGCTAGACTCGAAATAGACCACATGAAACTCCTGCTGTTCTAACTCAGTCTTGAGTCGCTGCAACTCCGTAGACTTGCCACAGCCGATATGTCCAGTAAATAACTGACAGGTAGGATTATCTGGTGAGAGGCGAGTAATGGTGCGTCCCACCTCCTTAATAATATTGCCACCCCGCACAGAGGAAAAATCAATATAGTACTTTCGATCCTGAGCATTGCCCATGACTAGAGGGCTAGGGTTGCATGCCTGGTAAAATCTCTGTAAATCCATCCAGCTTCACTAATGACCTTCCTTACCCTACTCCTCTATTTTCTTACGCAGATCAGGGAAATGCCATAAGGGATGATTTCTGACCTTAAACGCAAAAGTCTACCAGCCATATTTCGTGTCGTAGGGTTGAGCAATGAACAAGGTTTATTACATTTTTTAACAGAATCGCTCTACTCCCACAGCGATTAATAAAGGCAGGAATAAGGCTGATTCTACAAGTTTTGTTAGGGCGAGAAATTCTACTAATTATTGATGAGACTAGAGACAAGAATAAAGGAAAGACAACAGATTATATCAAACGACAATATATCGGCAATTCAGGAAAAATGGAAGGGCAATAAGTTAGATTCTAGTGTTTACAGTTCAATTATCAATTCTTCCGCACCAGTGTCAACCCATCAGCAATTGGCAAGAGGGAGAGAAATACTCTTTGGTCTTGATGCAGTTTTTGGTTAAATTCCCGCATCGCCTTAGTTCTATTATCCTGTACTTGTAAATCTGCCACTCGCCCTGACCAAAGTACATTATCTACAGCAATTAACCCCCCTGGACGCAACAGTTGCAGAGTTTTTTCATAGTAAGCAGAGTAATTTCTTTTGTCGGCATCAATAAAGGCAAAATCAAAGGTGTCTGCTTCTCCTCCTGCTAGTAGCCTATCGAGGGTTTCTAGTGCTGGGGCAAGGTAAAGCTCGATTTTATCCGCTACACCGGCTTGCTGCCAATAGCGGCGGGCGATCGCTGTATATTCTTGACTGATATCACAAGCAACCAGTTTACCCTCAGAGGGTAGGGCTAGAGCAATCGTTAAAGAACTATAACCTGTAAAAACTCCTAACTCTAAGGCTTTCTTTGCCCCCATCAACTGTACTAGCAACGCCATTAACTGACCTTGTTCTGGGGCAATTTGCATTCTAGCTAAGGGATTTTGGGCTGTTTCCTGCCGCAATTGACTCAAAATTTCCGGTTCTTGGCGAGAAATTGAGATTAAATAGTCATAAAGCTGGTTATCCAATCCAGGGGTGTGATTTGCCATTGGTGGCTTAAATGAATTTTCCTTAAATTTTTAAATTTGCCAGTTACCATTTAACTAAATTGTAAATGAATAAGATAAATATTTATTACGAAATTCTTGGTCTTCAACCCGGTGCTTCACAAGTTCAGATTAAAGAAGCTTACCGTAAACAAGCTAGGACTTGGCATCCAGATCGTTTTCCTAACAATCCTCAACTCAAACAAAAAGCAGAGGAAGAATTCAAGAAAATCAACGAAGCGTATCAACAATTAAAACTTTACCAGGTTGAAGCACAGCCGATTCCCGCACCAAAAACTGCTAACCATAAAACTGCCCCGACTAGAGTTTACTACCATTCAGTCAGTCCTGAAACTTACTACAACCAAGGGGTAGATAATGTCCAAAGCGGAAGATACCAAGAAGCTCTTGAAGACTTTACCCAAGCAATTCGTCTCAATCCCTACTATATTGAAGCATACCGCTATCGAGGTTTTGTCTGCTCACAACTAGGATACGCTCATCGGGCGAAATCGGATTTAAGGAAAGTTGTAGAGTTAAAGTTCCAACAACCAAAAACAGCTCCTTCCTATCAAGCTAAGACAACAACCACTCATTCTTATTCTTCTCATTCTCCTTGGAAATGTGTAAATACCTTGACTGGACATTCAAGCTTAGTTGCTTCTGTTGCCCTTAGTCAAGATGGTCGTACTATTGCTAGTGGCAGTTTTGATACAACTATTAAACTTTGGCAACTCAGTACTGGCGAGTTAATCAATACCCTCACTGGGCATACCAAGCAAGTTCGTTGTGTCAACTTTAGTCCAGATGGACACACCATTGTCAGTAGTAGTTTTGATAAAACCATCAAACTTTGGCAAGTAAATAATGGCAAGCTTAAAGACAACTTTACTGGACACTCAGATGAAGTTTGGTCAGTTGTTATTAGTCCAAATAGCAAAACTTTAGTCAGTGGAAGTAGAGACAAGACTATTAAAATTTGGGATTTAACGACAGGTCGTTCCTTGCCAACTCATTTAGGACATTCAGATGTCGTTAGTGCTCTTGCTATTAGCCCGAACGGTCAGCTATTAGCTAGTGGTAGTTTTGACAAAACTATTAAGATTTGGCATTTAGGTATGGGGCAATTCCTGCGTCTACTGAAAGGACATTCTAGTTTAGTTACTTCTATTGCCTTTAGTCGGGATGGTCAGATGTTAGCTAGCAGTGGTTTGACAGAAATAAAATTATGGCAAACGAATGGCAAAGAAATTTGTACTTTAAAAGGGCATTTAGATGCCGTTTACTCTGTCGCCTTTAGCCCAGACGGGAAAATGCTTGCTAGTGGTTCTTTTGATAAAACTATTAAAATCTGGCAACTGAGTACCTGTCGAGAAATCTATACCTTGACAGGACATTCAGACTGGGTAAGTTCTGTTGTCTTTAGTAAAAACAGTCAGACTCTTGTCAGTGGTAGCAGTGATAAGACTATTAAAATTTGGCAGTGTAGTTAATTAAAAATAGAAAATAGTGAATTGTTAATATCTCCCCCATCTCCCCCATCTCCCCATCTCCCCCATCTTCCCCATCTCCCCCATCTCCCCATCTTCCAACAATATATTTAACCTCAACTACTCCCTCGCCCCATGAGTTATTGCCTAAATCCCAACTGCTATCAACCCCAGAACCAAGCTAGTCTGAGC
>JBAUJE010000247.1:0-4048 GCA_049683475.1 Coleofasciculaceae cyanobacterium
GGAAGATATTGATTTACCATAGTGAAGATGTCATTTAGGGATGGAGTAAATCCCATATAAAGACACTTTGACAGAACCGATTAATCTCTTCGAGTACGAATCACTAGCAGCAGAACGTCTCTCTCAAATGGCACTAGATTACTATGCTAGTGGTGCCGGAGATGAGCTGACGTTACAGAACAATCGTGCAGCTTTTGAGCGTTTACAACTTCGTCCCCGTGTATTGGTAGATGTCTCTGAGCGAGACTTGAGTACAGAAATTCTGGGACAGTCTTTTCCTCTGCCTATTTTAGTTGCCCCGATGGCTTTCCAATCTCTGGCTCACCCTGAAGGGGAACTGGCGACAGCCAGGGCTGCTGCTGAGGTTGGGGCGGTAATGGTGCTGAGTACCATGTCTACTAAGAGTTTAGAGGAAGTCGCTTTAACCATCAAACCGTTTGAGTTAGAGAGTGAGCCAGCACCGAAACAAGAAGAAGATAACTCAATTAAAGAGCTAGTATCTACAATCTCTAATCCCTTGTGGTTTCAGCTTTATGTACATCGCGATCGCGGACTCACTCAGGCTTTAGTAGAACGTGCCGAAGCTGCTGGTTTTACGGCTTTATGTTTAACTGTAGATGCGCCGATTCTTGGCTGTAGGGAAAGAGATAGACGCAATCAGTTTACTCTTCCCCCTGGTATGGAGTTGGCAAACTTAACCAAGATGGCGAATTTAGAGATTCCCACCACGGAGCAAGAATCAGGTTTACTAACCTATTTTGCCGAGCAGATTGATCCAAGCTTGACTTGGAAAGATTTGGAATGGTTACGATCCTTAACTAATCTACCAGTAATAGTTAAAGGAATTTTAAGAGGGGACGATGCATTAAGAGCCTTAGAATATGGAGCAAAGGCGGTAGTAGTTTCCAATCATGGAGGTAGACAATTGGATGGAGCGATCGCCACCATTGATGCTTTACCTGAAGTAGCCGCAGCAGTAGGAAATAGAGCACCAGTATTAATGGATGGAGGTATTCGGCGCGGTACTGATGTTTTTAAGGCTTTGGCATTAGGTGCTAAGGCTGTTCTATTAGGTCGTCCAATTTTGTGGGGCTTAGCTGTTGGTGGAGAAGCTGGGGTGCGTCATGTGCTAACAATTTTGCGGGATGAATTGGATCAAGCTATGGCTTTAAGTGGTTGCGCAAGATTGCAAGATATCGATGCTAGCTTTGTCAAGAGGTTTTAACAATTTTTTTCTTCACGATTCCCAGACAGACGTTGCATGCAACGTCTCTACATGTAACCCCTGTTTCTGGAATATCTTCCCCAACTTCTGAATCGTGAACATCTATCCTCACTAAAATTAGAATGATTAAATGCGGCAATTAAAAACGTTCGCTCTTACCCTAGCCATTTGGGGTGGATTCACTTCTTTTTTATCCATTCAGTCAATTCAAGCACAAGAATGGCTGCCAATTAGAGGTGGAATTAATTTTGGCATAAGCGGTCTGGCTTTTTTAGCAGAGCAAAATAATTCCCAATCTTTTCTGGTTGTTCACGATAATAAAAAGAGAGACCAAGGTCGTCTGGCTATAGTCACAATTGATAATCAAAGCCAACCACGCTATTTACCCTTGGAATGGCCGGCTGGAGTAGAATTGCCAATTGATTTGGAGTCAGTAACAGCTGTTCCTGGGCAAAAATTCTCTTTCATGGCATCAACCAGTTTTGGCAAAGTTTATTATTTTCGGCTAAATACTGACAACAATAAAGTTTCAATTATTAAAATATTTTCCTTACCTAGTCTTCCTGAAGGTAGTAACTTAGAAGGATTCACTCTACAAGAAATTAACGGTAAGTTACTAGCTGTTTGGGCACATCGAGGTCAAAATCAAGAACCAGCGGTAATTTACTGGGGAATATTGGATTTAAAGAAATACGAGATTACCCCCCAAGGTTCAGCTCAATTAACTGTGCCTTGGCCTGTTGGTAAAGTTCGTCATATTTCAGATTTGAAGGTAGACTCAGCAGGGGCTGTTTATATAACTTCCGCCACAGATAACGGTGATGATGGCCCCTTTACTTCTGCTGTTTATGTTGCGGGTGCGTTTAGTTTTCAGAGTAATCAATTTAGATTGAGAGTTAATCGAGATTTAGTTTCCCTGTATCGTTTAGGTTTCCATAAGCTAGAAGCACTTGAATTAGTACCAGGTGCTACAGGTGGTGTATTTTTGGGTACGGATGATGAGAATATGGGTTCTTCTATTTGGATTGAAAGGTGAGTTTCCACTGCTTCTCGTTCTTTGTTAATTGTGCATAGCTTTAATTGGTTGTTAAGATACTTTAGTTTCGATAGACTCTGGTCGTCGGGACTCTCTAACCCGATGAACTCCATATTATCCGCATGTTTGCACAGCATGCGCGAAGCACGTTCACTCGCGAATTTCATTCAAAGAAAAGCCTAGCTGCTGCAGCGATATAATTTGCTGCAACCGGATGATATCCTGGTCACTTCAATTTCCAATTAATAATGAACCCGATACGCAAAACCCTATCCCTTCCTGATATCGAGCTTTCTTACTTAGAGTCGAATCAAGGTCAAGAACCCTTACTTTTGTTACATGGTTTAGCTGATAATGCTCTTGTTTGGTCTAACCTAGGAGATTCTCTCTCTCAGGAATATCACATCGTTGCACCGGATATGAGGGGTCATGGTGAAAGTAGCAAACCTGAGCAAGATTATAGCTTTGAGAGGGCGATCGCAGACTTAGAAGCTCTAATGGATCATGTGGGTTGGCAATCTGCTCATGTAGTTGGTCATTCCTGGACAGGTAAATTAGCACCAATTTGGGCAAGAAAGCATCCAGAGCGTTTACGTAGTATGATTCTGGTCGATCCAATTTTTATTTGGCAAATACCTAGCTGGCTCAAGATTACTTTTCCCCTGTTGTACCAAGTCTTGCCTTTTCTCAAAGGAATGGGACCATTTGCTAGTTATGAGCAGGCTGAGGAACAAGCGCGTCAGTTAAATCAATATCTTGGCTGGAGTCCTTGGCAAGAACAAGTTTTTCGGGCCAGTATTGAGCAAAAAGCCGATGGTAGTTGGGGAAGTAAGTTTACCATAGCAGCACGGGATGGCATTTTTGAGGAAGTAATGCGAGTGCCTGGTTTAGTTGTTCCCCTTGAAACACCTACTCTCTTTATACAACCAGAAAAAGGTGTGAACCGTCAGGACTGGCAACTAAAACCCTATAAAACCTATCTGAAAAACCTTTGCATCCGTCGAGTTCCGGGTAATCATTGGCCGTTTCTAGTAGAACCAGAGGCTTTTGTAAGGTCGATTAGGGATTGGGGAATAGGAACTGGGGTAGGGGATGGATAGAAGACAAGGAGGAAAAAGGAGACAGGGGAAACAAGAGGGAAAGAACTGCCAAAAATTTTAAATCTTTTCTCTATTCGCCTTTACCTGACTCAAAGCTAGCCTGCTCATCTTTTTTTGGAGCAGTAAACAAAATTTCCGCTATTGAACCCAATGCCCAAAAGACTCCTAAGACTAACAAAATAAGCATTAAAGGAGCTAACCCAGCAAAGGGAGCAGTTACCATCATTAACAACAAACCGATTAAGACTAGTTTTACCCAGGGACTATTCATAGTACTTCCTCATAGACTCTATCTATAATCTTTCTGCCTGTCGCGAGCAAATTCATCTAGCGTAAGGGGTAAAAAGTGATAATAAACTGGGAAAAAGTGGGTAAGTTTAGACTAAACGAAGATGTAGGGAATCAGGGGTAATTTCGCTTCACCACTAATTTTTCATCTCAGTGACGAGCCAGAGTAAAGACTTATGAGTACAGTTTTGATTGTGGAAGACTCCCCTAGCCAGCGAGAGTGTATTTCCCATCAGCTTAGCTGGTGTGGTATGAAGGTTATTCAAGCCTGCGATGGTGTCGAAGCACTAGAGAAAATTTGGGCTAATTCTCCTGATTTGGTACTCCTTGATGTCATCATGCCTCGGCTGGATGGCTATGGTGTTTGTCGCCTGATTAAGGCTAACCCCGATACAAGGA
>JBAUJE010000248.1:0-8303 GCA_049683475.1 Coleofasciculaceae cyanobacterium
TAATCGAATTTTAGCAATTTTACTGCAATCCGGAATTTCTAGGAAGAAAAAAGCTAGCGATCGCAAGATAGACAAAAGCCCTAGGATTTAGAAAATACAAATGTTTTCGGAGTCTGACAGAAGAGGGATATTAACCTTTCTGTTCCTAAGCGATCGCTTACGTCTTCAGTTACAATACTTCACATTTTGCTGGAGACTGGCTGAAGGAAGAATCCCTCTCGCCGGAGAGGCTACGCGAACGTCTCCGGCGAGAGAGTGTCAATTAGTGACTGCTTGTTTGGCAAACAACTCAATCGCCTTGGCATTAAATGCAGGAATATCGTCAGGGTTACGGCTAGTTATCAAGCCATTATCTTCTACTACTTCTTGATCTACCCAGCTAGCGCCTGCATTCTCAAGATCGGTTTTGAGAGATGGCCAAGAGGTGACAGTACGCCCTTTAACTACCTTAGCTTCAATCAAAGTCCAAGGGCCGTGACAGATGGCAGCAACTGGTTTTCCTGCCTCAAAGAAGGATTTAATGAACCTTACCGCTTTATCTTTGGTGCGTAACTGGTCGGGATTGGCTACACCACCAGGAAGCAACAGCGCATCATAGTCCGCTAGATTAGCCTTGTCTAAGCTAACGTCTACTGGGAAAAAATCAGCTTTGTCATAGTGATTCCAGCCCTGGACACGGTCGCTATTGGGAGAAATAATATGTGCCTGCGCCCCTGCATCTTCAAAGGCTTGCTTGGGTTTAGTTAGTTCAACTTGCTCAAAACCATCGGTGACTAAAATGGCAATTTTTTTGTTGTTTAATTCTTGGCTCATGATCTTGTTAATTAAGTGTTACTGAGGTGTGCAAAGATTAAGGGGGATTGGCTCTTACAATTCTTGCTTGGTAGGACGGATAATCATCTCATTGACATCAACATCTTCAGGCTGCTCAATAGCAAAGGTAATAGCACGAGCGATCGCATCGGCATTGATAGCTACTGAATACATTTCATTAACCCCTTTAGCTGTCTCGTCATGAGAGATTGTGTTGGTCAACTCAGTATCTACTGCCCCAGGAGAGATGTTCGTCGAACGAATTTCTCCGTTGGATTCGAGTCTAATTCCTTCAGAGATTGCTTTGACGGCAAACTTGGTAGCACAATAAACTGTTCCCGCAGGAAAGACATGATGACCTGCGACTGAGGAGAGGTTGATAATGTGTCCAGACTTTTGTTGTCGCATAATTGGTAATACTGCCGCAATATTAAACAGCACACCTTTAATGTTGACATCTACCATTTTTTCCCACTCATCTACCTTGGTTTCGGCTAGGGGCGAGAGGGGCATTAAGCCAGCATTGTTGACTAAAACGTCTATGCGTCCGTAAGCCTGATGAGTTGCTTTAGCTAAGGCTTCTACCTGAGAACGATTCGTAACATCTGTAACTTGATATTTGGCAGTACCACCTTCTTTTTCAATGTCAGAAACTAACTTTTTGAGGCGGTCTTCTCGTCTAGCCGCCAACATTAACTTAGCCCCATTTTTGGCTAGCCGGTGAGCAGTAGCTTCACCAAGTCCACTACTTGCTCCTGTAATGATGACTACTTTGTTTTGTCTTTCAGACACAGTTAATTTTTACCTTGTCAGTGCGAAGTTAATTGATAAGTTACTCGAAAAATCTACTCACAATAAGATTGGTATTTTTCGACATGCTTTTAAGAGAGCCAATCCTAACCTTCCCATCTTTAATGCCAAATTTTCTGTAGAGGTTAAAGATGCTTCCTCCCGGACTGCTCATGGTTGGAGGACAACCTTAATACAGTCATCTTGTTTCTTCTTGAAAATTTCATAGCCCTTGGGTGCATCTTCTAGATTTAAGCGATGAGTGATGATATAAGACGGATCGATTTCACCATTTTGAATGCGTTCTAGAAGTGGCTGCAAATACTTTTGGACGTGAGTTTGACCTGATCTCAAGGTCAAAGCTTTGTTAACAATTGCTCCTAATGGTACATGGTCTACATAACCACCGTAAACTCCAGGAATCGAAACCGTACCGCTTTTACGACAGGCAAGAATTGCTTCGCGCAGAGCTATTGGTCTGCCAGTTTCTACGCCTAATGTCTGTTTGGCCTTATCCACCAAAGCCATGGCATCAGTACCGTGAGCTTCCATACCTACAGCTTCAATGCAACGGTCTGGTCCTCTACCGTTAGTCATTTCGTCGAGAGCTTCTAAAATATCAACTTCTTCATAGTTAAGGACTTCCGCTTTACTCTGCTCTTTTGCCATTTTCAATCGTTCGGGAATGCGATCAATAGCAATTACCCTTTCTGCACCCAACATGTAGGCGCTTCTGATGGCAAACTGTCCCACCGGGCCGCAACCCCAAACTGCTACGGTATCCCCTGGTTCAATATCAGCATTTTCTGCTGCCATATAACCAGTAGGAAAGATATCTGTTAAGAATAAAACCTGTTCATCTGGCAAACCGTCAGGAATTTTAATCGGCCCTACATCAGCATAGGGAACGCGGGCATATTCTGCCTGACCACCAGCAAAGCCGCCGAAAGTATGGGAGTAGCCAAACAGTCCAGCCGTGGAGTGACCGTAGGTTTTTTTCGCCATTTCCTTATTGGGATTGGAATTATCGCATAGCGACCATAAGTCCCGTTTACAGAAGAAACAACCCCCACAGGAAATAGTAAAGGGTACAACGATGCGATCGCCTTTCTTGAGATTTTTAACTCTCTTTCCTGTCTCGACGACTTCACCCATAAATTCATGACCCAAAACATCCCCCGACTCCATAGTAGGAATATAGCCGTCGTAAATGTGCAAATCAGAGCCACAAATCGCAGTTGAGGTGATTTTAATTACAGCATCGCCGTCATCTTCTACTTTCGGATCTGGTACGTTATCTACCCGTACATCATGAGCATCATGCCAGCATAAAGCTTTCATAGTATTTAATTCTCCAAAGTGATAATTGCTAAATGATCTAAAAGGCTTAGAGCCACTGGTTTTTTATCACGACATAAATAACTTGTGATCAAGGTTTACTCTATCTTCTTTGTTTTCAGCATTAATCTGACCAAGGCATGGAGTTTCTAACCTAGAGTAAAGATGGTTATCGCCCTGGACAAAATTGCCTATTTTGTTTGATGCTTTAGGAATTGAGCTATATATGAATTTTCAAGCCCATGGTAGACCTGTCGCCTACATACAAACAAGCAAATAATACTAACTTCAACAACAAAAATAAATCTAACTAGAGGTAGACTTACTGAAAACCTACTCAAATAAAATCTTGACAAAGGTTTTCATCGGCATCAGGAATTTTGTGACCTTTGCCTTTAAAGGAGAAAATCTCCTTTCTTCTAAAATATTCTTCAGTCTCTCTTGATATTTCCCTGCAAAATAATCAATGATTGCTAGACCAAAATCTTCTTTGCTAGAAAAGTAATCATAGTATAGTATGCAGATTTGGGAGGGGAGTATGTCACAGACCTACTGTTCCCCATTCCCCATTCCCTGTTCCCCATTCCCTGTTCCCTGTTCCCTAATCACTGATATCCCGCAGCTTGTAGGGAAAATAAATGAGCGTAGCGTCCCCCAAGCTGCAACAGTTCTTGATGAGTTCCCTGTTCAATAATTTTTCCTTGGGCTATTACCACAATGGTGTCAGCCATGCGTACCGTAGAAAAACGGTGGGAGATGAGGACTACCATCTGGTTTTTAGTAATAGTGCGAAAGTGATCAAATATTTTTACTTCCGCTTCAGCATCCATCGCGGCTGTGGGTTCATCTAATACTAAAATATCGGCACTAGTGCGCATAAAAGCACGGGATAGGGCAATTTTTTGCCATTGACCCCCCGATAATTCCTGTCCTCCTCTAAACCAACGTCCTAATTGGGTAGCAAAACCTTCGGGCATTTTTTCAATGAAGGGTTTTGCCATACCTTTTTCTGAAGCAATTTGCCAGCGTGTTTGGTTTTCTAAGTGTTCGACATCTCCTACTCCTACATTTTCACCAACGGTGAATTGGTAACGGACGAAGTTCTGAAAAATTACGCCAACACGGCGACGTAGTACTTCAATATCCCATTCTTGCAAGTCCAAACCATCTAAACTAATACGACCTGAGTCTGGGTTATAAAGACGGGTTAACAGTTTAATTAGAGTAGTTTTACCTGAACCATTCTCACCAACAATGGCTAATTTCTCTCCTGGTTTTAGGTGCAATGATATATTTTGTAAGGCTGGTTGCACACTTCCTGGATAGGTGAAAGAAACATCTTCAAAACGAATGCCATCTCCAGGAACCAAACCCTTTGTCGCTTTACCTTTTGACTTGGGTACTTTTTGCTCTAAAAACTCGTAGAGATTAGCAAGATAAAGGTTGTCTTCATACATCCCCCCAATGGAAGCGAGTAGACCAGAAAAAGTAGACTGTCCTTGACGAAATATCACCAGATACATGGTCATATCTCCCAGGGAAATACGACCAGCGATAGTTTCAACTACAATCCAAAGGTAGACGGCGTAAAAGGCAATAGTACTGAGTAAGCCTAGTAAATAACCCCAAAATCCCCGGCGGATAGTTAAGTTGTGATCTTCTTGGTAGAGTCGATTAAAAATATCCTGGTAACGTTGCAACATCATCGGACCGAGTTGGTAAAGTTTAACCTCCTTGGCGTAATCTTCTCTGGCAATTAAAGTTTCTAAATAATGTTGTTGTCGGGTATCAGGCGATCGCCAGCGAAACAGGCGAAAAGCTTCTCCAGCAAAGCGAGTCTCAGCAAAGAAAGGGGGAACAGCAGCAATTACCAATACCACTACCGCCCAGACGGAAAATTGCAGTAGTAGTCCCCCATAAGTTATCAGGGAAAGGGCATCACGCAATAGTCCAAAAGTACGTGTTACCAGTGAGAGGGGACGAACTGAGGCTTCCCGTCGTGCCTGATTCATTTTGTCATAAAATTCTGAGTCCTCAAATTGAGCTAGACTCAAAGTTAGGGCTTTTTCTAGGATAAGAATATTTACCCGTTGACCTAACAAAACTCGCAGCAGCGATTGACAGACAGATTGACCCCGCTGTGTTCCGGCCAGTAGTATAACGATGAGGGCTTCCAAGCTAACGTAGCCAAGGGCAAGCATACGCTCATTTGCCAGCCCTGACTGAGAAGCAGAAACAACACTATCTACTATTAATTTACCAATGTAGGCTACTGCTGCCGGTAATAAACCGGCTGCTAGGGTTAGTACGGCTAGGGCTATTGTCAAAATACGACTAGTAGTCCAGACTAGACCTAGCCCTCGTTGAGAGTAACGAAATATCGAGAGGGACTGATACAGCCGGGATAGGTTAACTCTCAATCTCCGAGAGTCGCGTTTGATCTGTTTACTCATTAGTCAATTTCTCGCGGTTCTTCTGGGAATAGAACAAAGAACCCTACATCTCTTAGCTGTTAGGTAAGAGATACTGTTGGTGAATTAGCAAAATTATGATTATATAGTGGTTTGCCAATTGATGAGGTAAAAAAACTATTAATTTTGCAGAGTATCAGAGGTTTGTTAAACGTCTAAAGTATAAGTAGAACCCCACCACCTGAGAACTACCGTGAATATTCCAGAGGAAGTAACTTTTGAGGGATCACAAGCCCTAACCCAGTCTCTCCTTACTCAAATAGAGGCTGGTGAGATATCTCAGCCAGAAGCTGGTGAGGCGATCGCTTCTTTAGTAAAAACAGAAAATGGTGCCAGAGGTTTCTTTGTTGTCTACCTAACTTCTGAAGGGAGTTTGGCTGACAACCCCTCACCAGAAATTATCCAAGCGCTGCAAGCATCTCCTGATACAGTGGCAGAACTGTTAGTCAAAAACTTGGCAATGTCAGCAGCGATGGCTTTTATCCATCGCCGGGATGGTAACCAAGAGATGGCGAGAGGATCTGATCGGGTAAAATCCCGTACCATTAGTCTTATTCAAAAAGCAGAACTACCTCAAGTAACGGAACTTGCGGCGCAATTAAGAGAAAGTGCTCTGACAGGAGAAGGCACTTATAAAACCTTCCTACAACGCTGGCAATATAATGCTGAGCAAAGGGAGATAATTTCTCAAGTACTTGTTGATATTCTCCCAACTCCGCAAGCTGAGGAATCGTAAACTACCCATGCTCAATCAGTTGGGTAAAAGTCCGTAGCAACTGTCTTGAATGTCAAGCGATCGCTTTGTGTCTAAATAAGTTGCTTGATTTTAAGACGGATGACATTTATTTTTATTTGCTTTACTTACCCTGTAAGGGTTTTGTGGAATGGGTTAGTCCTGAAAAACAGATAAATTGAACAATCTTTTTTGTTGGTTGCGACGATGGGTAGGTGTTTTTTTCTGACCTTGAAAAAAAAAAGCTGAATCTCCCTCTGGCTAAGCTTTTGAGGCTTGTTGAGCTAAAAGTTGGTTGTCACCATCTCTAAAATGCTTACTGTGACTTGGTTTGAGGCATGTTTTCTGATGAGGTATTTTTTAAGGCGATCGCTGAAATGCTATAATTTGATTGACTGTCACCATCGAACCTTGAAAACTATATACAGTAAGGGTTTCAAAGAGCCACTGTCGGAATCAACTCTAATCCCTATCAGGGATTGAAACTTCTAATTATTGTCAATAAGAGTGGAAAAAGTACTAGAGTCGGAATCAACTCTAATCCCTATCAGGGATTGAAACAAGCATCAAATGCCGAAACCCTCACGAATTCGTAGTTAAAGTCGGAATCAACTCTAATCCCTATCAGGGATTGAAACAAATGAAAACTTTTAACGAAAGAACCCCATGTCAACCTTGGGAACCAGGACTGCTGCTGACGGAGGGGAAGTAAGACCAATACTTGGACGTAAATCCAAGCTGCGGCATTCCCCCGTGAGGTCGGAAACTGCCTGAGAGCGAAGCTCACTGGCAGTAGTTCATCTAGAACTGACAATTTCCTTTAAAGCCGGCTTAACAGTAGGATATTGATATTCAAAACCATAATCAGTAGTTCTTTTCGGTAGCACCTGTTGACCTTCTAAAACTACCATTGCTCCTTCTCCCAACATTGCTTCTAAAGCAAAATCAGGAACTGGTAGCCAAGAAGGACGATTCAGAACATCCCCCAAATTTTGGCATAATTCCGACATGCGGACAGGGTTAGGAGCAGTAGCATTAAAGACCCCCTCCATGTCCTTGCGTTGAATAGCGGCAATAATTAAATTAACCAAATCTTCTCGATGAATCCAAGAAAACCACTGACGGCCACTACCCAAAGGCCCACCAGCAAACATCTTAAAAGGAGTAAGCATTTTTGCTAATGCTCCTCCCCCCTCTCCTAAAACAATACCAAAACGCAGAATTACCAACCGCACCCCAGCTTCTTTAACCTTCTCTGCTTCCCCCTCCCAAGCTTGGCAAACTTGAGCCAGAAAATCATCACTAGGGGGACTATTTTCATCAAAAGTCGCAGTTTCACTAGTACCGTAGTAACCAACAGCCGAAGCATTAACCAACACCTCCGGTTTAGGTTCAGCCATCGCTATAGCTTCGACAATTCTTTGTGTACCTAACTTGCGGCTACCAAGAATCTCCTGCTTACGTTCCGGGGTCCAACGACTTTCCGCAATGGGTGCGCCTGCCAAGTTTACAACAGCATCACAACCAGCGATTGCCTTTTGCCAATCCCCTGATTCTTTGGGAGTGTAAGTTACTATTTCTAATTTAGGAAAAAGACGACTCGCCTTAGCACCATTACGGCTGAAAATCAGAGGTTGATCACCTTGGGAAACCAGTTTCTCGACTAGACGACTACCAACAAATCCCGTTGCCCCAGTAATTGCTACTTTCATTTTAAAATTATCACTACTACCTAAAGACTGAGTTTTATTAGTTATATAGCGTTTCTCAAATTGATGAGATACAAATCTGTGGGATAAGAGGGAACAGGGAACAGGGAACAGGGAACAGGGAACAGAAGGAAAGAAATACGAGCATTTTTTTGTGTTATGAGAAATTAGCCTTGGGTTTCACAATCCATTTGTAAACGCTATATACCCAATTTACATGAATGAAAGCTTATCCAAAAGATTATTAAACAAGAAATGAATTTAAATTTATTTCGTCAAACCTAAGTCAACGGCTTCCTCATCTCCCCCATCTCCCCCATCTCCCCCACCGGAAATCGGGGTTCGGAAGGGGGAGTCGGGGAGCCTCTGGCTTTAAGACATGAGGGGGAACGACTCCCCCTTGCATAGACAACCGAGCCTAACAGCGAGTCATTTGACTCATTCATGCTA
>JBAUJE010000249.1:0-6721 GCA_049683475.1 Coleofasciculaceae cyanobacterium
AAATTCTCCGCCGTCAAACCATTAAACTCCATAATTTGACTAGCACTAGATGCCGTTTCTCCTCGCTTCCAAGCAAAAGTATCCCGCTGGCAATTACTGCGTAACATAACTGGTTCCAACATGGCACTACTACCACCCGTAACACCAATTAAAGCATCAGCAGCAAATAACCGATTAAACCCTTCGTCATCCAAGAAATGACTATCAGGATCAGTGCACATTTCCCAAGCAGTATCACCAGGACGATACAAACGACGGGGATTAACTACCGAAACAATTCTGACTCCAATTCCTTCATCTTCTAGGTGTAAAGCAGCATCAAAGACAGGCATTAACGTCATATCCCCAATTACGGCAAAAACTACCTTCTTTTTACCCTCACTTTCATGGAGTATTACCCCACCATCTCGTAATGCCTGACGAGTTTGTTCAAAAGTAGTCCTGACTGGTAAAGGAGACTTACTTGCAGTAATAGTAATTCCCTTATTCTTAGTACCTAGCGCCCACTCATAACAAGCTTGGATACTATTAGAATCTGTTGGGAAGAGAGGGAAAATATTACCATTACGCATCATCGCAGCAAAGTAATTTTCAATCTCCGGACGTTGGTGCGTCCAACCATTACGTCCCTGTTCTAATGCTCCAGCTGTAAAGAGGGTAATAGTAGAAGGTGTAGGACGGCGCAACTCTGCCATTGCTTGAGTTACCGTCTGCCAAATTGGTAAACCATTAATAGCAAAAGACTCATAGGAACACCACAAAGTCCGCGCACCAAACAAAGCTAAAGCCGCTGCTAAACCAGCACAAGCATCCTCACTTAAAGGTTCGTAAACCTGACCATTAGGTCCTTGGAAATAAATATCATCAGGGGTGGGGTGAAGGATTTTCAGGGCAATGTTAATGTTATTAATTCCTGAAGCAGCATTCCCATCAGCATTGGAAATAACAAAATTATGGTCTTTCTTTCCGACATAGGCAACTAATTCACCCATTGCTGTAGTGGCGACTTTTTTATCACCTTTAACGGTAAATTCTTCTAAAGGTAACTGACCTAAATCTGGTAGAGGTAATTCCTTTTCCGTTACCACTTGATGAGAAGCTGGGCCACCAGCAGAACGCTCAAAGTTAGTCCTGACTAATTCCCAAGCTGCAGCCGTTAAAGCACGCTTTTTGAGGGCACTAACAATGTAATCCTTTTCTACCGTATCTCCAGGGTAAAGGTTATGGGATTGAGCGCCTCGTTTATGAACTCCTGCACCTTTAAGCTGCTTAACAATTAGTACTGTTAATTTCCCACCCAGGGCAGATTTAGCCGCCTTATCCGTTGCTTCTAATAATGCTTGAGTAAACTCTAAACGTTTTTCCCAAGAAAACTCAGTGCTATCGACATACTCACCAGGCTGATTGGCATCATCAAAGTCTTTGGCATTGACTAAAATAACTTCCTTAAAACCATTACCTTCCCAGTACTCGATCATCTCCTCATTTGGCTTAGTAGAAACCATGCTGTGGTGTTCCTGGGAATAGCCATTCCAAACCAAAATAGGCAAGAAATTAGTAACTTTGGGATAAGCCGTATTAAAGTGACCAAAGCTGCTCATGATATAGGGTTCACCAATCCCACCATCACCAATAGTTACAGGGAATAAAACATCAGGGTGTAGCTTAGCCCCAGCCATGGCAAAATGTTGTCCCTGTCCTAATGGCCCGGCTGGGTTCAACAAACCAGGAATTTGACCAGAGAGGTGTCCTAACAAGCCGTGCATTTCCCGGAAGCGTTCCCGCATTTGTTCAACTGTCTCAATTCCCATATCTTCTAGGGAACGATCTAGAAACATGTTGCTGTAAAAACCTGGGGCATGATGTCCTACTTCGGTCAGAATATTTTTGTAGCCCAGCATAACTAAAGAAGCAATGCCATCAGCAATACTGGCGAAGCCTCCTGGGTGACCAGAAGATTTTGAGGCAGTTACTTGTAAAGTTAAGTAGCGTAGAGCATCGGCAGCAAGCATAGTCTGGAAAACTGCTGCTTGATCGGTGGGAGATTTGATTGCTATCTTTCCTGGTGCGATCGCCGCTTCAACACCATATTTATCAAATAAAGGCAAATCCTCGCCAAAATATTGAATTCCTTGACAAAAAGCTGGAATTCCACTGGTGACAAAGGTCATAATCTTAGATACCTCTTATACAAATAACGGCGACTATTAAGTAAATATTACATTTGAGCAGGCTTTTACTCCATCACAGATAAATGGGATACCTATAGAGTTGGGCAATTAGAATTAAAGTCTGCCCATAAATAAAATTAAAAAATCTAGCTCTCCACTTGAGAAAAATTAAGGAAAAGTTGTCATGAATCATCTACCTAACATCCCCAAAACAGCCCCTTCTTTGCAGTTAATCAGGTGGATTACCAATCCCTTCGGTTACTTAGATAGCTGCTACCAAGAGTATGGAGACGTTTTTACCCTGCGCTTGACCAAAGGAGAACCCATCGTCTTCCTTAGTCACCCCCAAGCAATTCAAGAGGTTTTTAGCCTAGATGCCAAGCAATTTGACGTTGGCAGAAATAACGGATTAATTAGACCTTTAGTCGGAGATAACTCCCTAATATTATTAGATGGAGAGCGTCATCAGCGACAGCGTAAGCTACTGATGCCTCCTTTTCACGGAGCAAAAATACAAGCTTACTGTCAGCAAATTTGTCAAATTACCGAGTCGGTAACGAGTGACTGGTCAATTGGTGAACCAATCTCCATCCGCACCACCATGCAAGAAATAACCCTGCAAATCATCATGCAGGTTGTCTTTGGTCTTAAGGAAGGATCTCGTTATCAACAACTGAAACCCAAGCTAGCGGAAATACTGGATATGACAGGTTCTCCCCTCCGCTCAAGCATGTTGTTTTTCCCCTTTTTGCAACAAGATTGGGGTGCTTGGAGTCCTTGGGGAAAATTCCTGCGACTCAAGCAGCAAATTAATCAACTCCTCCAGGCAGAAATTAGCGATCGCCGCAATCACTCAGAATTAACTGGCACTGATATTCTGACCCTAATGATGTCAGCTCATGATGAGCAAGGAGTTGGAATGACAAATGAGGAATTGCGCGATGAATTAATGACTCTGCTCGTCGCTGGCCACGAAACAACAGCAACGGCTCTTGCTTGGGCTTTTTACTGGTTGCACTCTTCGCCATCAGTACTTAGCAAGTTATTAGAGGAACTAGAGACTCTTGGAGATAATCCAGATCCTACTGAGCTTTCTCGATTAAGCTATTTAAACGCTGTTTGCCAAGAAACACTGCGTCTTTACCCAGTAGTTCCCATTGCCTCCCCCCGCGTGACCAAATCGCCACTAAAAATTATGGATCATCAGTTTGATGCTGATACCATGTTGGCTCCCTGTATTTACTTAACCCATCATCGAGAAGACCTTTATCCAGAACCGAAGCAGTTTAAGCCAGAGCGCTTTCTGGAGCGTCAATACAGTCCTTCTGAGTTTTTACCATTTGGTGGCGGTAATAGGCGCTGTCTTGGTTACGCTTTAGCCATGTTGGAAATGAAATTAGTACTGGCCAAGGTACTATCCCATCATCAGTTAGCCTTGGTAGACGACAAACCCGTTAAACCAGCTCGTCGTGGTGTTACCCTCTCCCCTGTTGGCGGCGTGAAGATGATAGTCAAAGATAAGCGTACCAGTCAGAGTCAGGCGAAGCAGGTAGTATTGAATTAATTTTGCGATTTTGGCATAAAATCCCCGCCTCTTAAAAGCGGGGATAAAAAAGCCAACGGGCTTTAGTCCCCCTCGGAGGATGGCTTGGGGAGTCTCGATATATATTTTCTGACTAAATCAGACATGGGAACTCCCTGTTTTTCCGCTTCCTGTCTAAGCTGTTCATACTCATAATCAGATACTCTGATTCTCAACATTTTAGCTCTTGCCATATAGTATCAAATGTAGCAACGTTACAACTATAGAGTAAATACGATAAAACTGCTAGAACGAGAATAGACGAATCTGGCAGCAATCCATTTGACATTACAGGGAACAGGGAATAGTTATAGCACCACGCGTTAATGTTAGGACATTTCTATACTCTCAAACTCAGCCACAGCTTACTGTTGCCTATTGCCTGTTCCCTGTTCCCTAGTGCGTAGCGCTATAACTGATCTCGATACTTGGTAGTTTTCTACAAAGTCGCATCCGTCAGCGAAAATGGTACAAGATGCCCGTCTCTATTAAATAAAACAAGAGACGGGTTTGCCTTCAAAAAATTCGGAAATACCTATGACATTGCCTGATGGGCCTCGGATGCCATCTTTACTACAGACAATTCAGTTAATTGCTCAACCGACTAAATTTCTCGACCATTGTGGTCAACGCTATGGAGACACCTTTACCCTGCGGGTGCTTGGTTTAAATTCTCCGCCAGTGGTCTTTTTTAGTTCCCCCCAGGCAATTCAGGCGATCTTTAAGCTACCTTCTTGCCAATTAGATTTCCGTAAGGCAACCCATGTCTTTGAACCCCTGATGGGAAAAAATTCAATCATTTTGCAAGAAGGTGATAGTCATCAACGTCAGCGTCAGTTGATGATGCCGCCTTTTCATGGCGATCGCCTCAGAGGATATGGTCAGCTAATCTGCGACATTACCAAACACGTTACGGCAAACTGGCAGGTCGGTTCCACTTTTTCCATCCACAAGGTTATGCCAGAGATTACCCTCAAAATAATCTTGCAGGTGGTATTTGGTCTAAAACCTGGGCCTCGTTGCCAAAAATTAGAAAAACTTCTCAGTGCCTTGCTAGAAGACGTTACCACACCTTGGTACTCCAGTCTCTTTTTCTTCCCACCCTTACAAAAAGATTTAGGTGCTTGGAGTCCTTGGGGAAATTTTCTGTTACGGCGAGAGCAAATTGATGGGCTGATTTATGCCGAGATTCAAGAACGCCGTTTAGAAAATGACAACTCTCGAACAGATATTCTTTCTTTACTACTCT
Source organism: Coleofasciculaceae cyanobacterium (assembly GCA_049683475.1). Taxonomy (GTDB): domain Bacteria; phylum Cyanobacteriota; class Cyanobacteriia; order Cyanobacteriales; family Coleofasciculaceae; genus JBAUJE01. The sequence goes on from JBAUJE010000249.1 coordinate 5,003, forward strand.
CGGCCCGTGACAGCAACGGTCAACAGATGAGTGATACTGAATTACGAGATCAGTTAGTCTCTCTGTTACTACTCGGCTATGAAACAACAGCAGCTTCCCTGGCTTGGGCTTTTTACTGGATTCTCTCTTCGCCCTCAGTACTAGAGAGGTTACAAATAGAGCTTAAGGCTTTAGGTCAAAAGCCAGAACCAAATGCGATCGCAGAGAGTCCTTATTTAAAAGCTATTTGTGCAGAAACATTGCGTATCAATCCCATCGCCTTGATTTGTACACCCCGGATGACCAAGGAGACACTATCAGTAGCAGGGTACGAAATAGGAGCGGGTACGATACTAATTCCCTGTATTTATCTAGCTCACCAACGAGAAGAAGTCTTCAGTCAACCATCGTTCTTTAAGCCCGAACGCTTCCTGGAAAACAAATTTTCGCCCTATGAGTATTTACCCTTTGGTGGCGGTGAACGAGGCTGCATTGGGATGGCATTTTCGATGTTAGAAATGAAGCTGGTGCTGGCAACTATTTTGTCGGGATTTGAGTTAGAGTTAGCCGAAAAACTGCCTGTACATCCAGTGCGCCGTGGTATCACCATTGTCCCTTCCGGCGGGGTGGGAGTTACTGTCACTGGTCTTTCCACGGAGCGCAGCGCAGGCATGTGTTTAAAATTTTAGTTGGTGCTGCTCTGTGTGTGCTGGTCTGGTTGCGCCAGATGGTAATTTATTTTATCTACCGTTTACGTTATTAATACCCCAGTCCGGACAAACACCTAATAATCTTTTACTATCAATAAACAGTTGCGATTGTCAGGTGTACGTCGGTAAGTCAATTTGTCGGCAATCCGTTGCAAGATAGCAATGCCACGCCCACCCCCAGCCTGATCATCAACCTTTTTCTGTTGGTTGCGGCACTTCTCTTCTAAATCAAAGGGCTGTCCATGATCCCAAATGCGCATTTCTAAACGATGGGGAGAGAGAATAATTTCAATGTCAATTGGAACCTCCGGCGAGAGGTCTTTGTGAGCATGACGAACAGCATTTGTGAAACCTTCAGCTAGAGCTAATTGGCACTGTAGCCATACTTTTTTAGGAATCTGGGGTTGCTTGAGTTCGTCAAACCACGACAGAACCAGGTCTAGCTCCTTGAGATCGGTAGAAAATTTATTGATATCTTGAAAGTTTTTCAACTGCCCGAATCCCCCTAAGTCGAACATCGCAAAGCATACTAGCAAATGTACCGATACACTTTGTTGAAGAATCCAGTCTAACCCAGATCCAATCTTTGTTTTATCTTCAATTAATTTGTCTTAGGAGTTAGGCGTATCTCCTGGCGATTAAACTACACTGGAGTGAATCTCGTCCTTCTCCCTAGGAATGTTCTGGCGATGTGATCGGGCTCAAATTTGGCAATGGCAAAAATAAGGAAACCTTATTTGTGTAATCATCAGGCAGGCTTAGGACAGCTTTTCTGGCTTTGAGTTAATCAATTTATTTTGATGTGGGGTTTACTTTTATTGACCAGTTGTTTTACAACTGCCTTGATTTAAGTTTGGTAAGTACAAAGTAAATTTAGATCAGCTTTGTATCTTGTGGGCAGCTCAAACTGTCTTAGTTTATCGTTGGTAAGTGCATTTACTAAATCTCATGCTGAATTTTAGTACCTTGATGCTATGAAACAAATTTTGATTGTTGATGACGATCCAGCTATTCAGATGTTGTTAAAACG
>JBAUJE010000250.1:0-4369 GCA_049683475.1 Coleofasciculaceae cyanobacterium
ATTGGCAAATAATGCCCCTTTACTGGCGGCATCGAGTATGGAAGGAATTGCTGCATGGAAAAAAGGAAATGACGATCAAGATGGTTGGGATGCCCATATTTTAGATTTACACAATAGTAAAGTTGAAGCTTTAGCTTTTCATCCTCAAAATTTATTACTAGCTTCTGCTGCTGATGATGGTTGGCTATGTTTGTGGACAAAAGCCAAACAAGTAGGACAAATTCTAGAGGGTGCGCCTGAAGGTTTTTCCTGTTTAGCTTGGAGTCAAGATGGCAAACAGTTGGCTGCTGGCGGTCAAAATGGAGAGTTAATTGTTTGGTCAGAGTCTAAACGGGGTAAGGGTTTTGGTTAATTAAACTTGAGGAGTGGCGATCGCTCTAAAACAAACCTACAATACATTTACTGTTGTATTGTTATTATAGTTATTACTCATTTAACTGCTTTGTAAGTTTCAAACCTGCCGACACCATAAAACTACAACTAAAAACCCCGCCAACTGAACCAAAACAATACTAGGACCACTAGGCAAATCAAACACTCCAGAAATCACCATTCCGAATACTCCACTCATCGCACCCATAGCAGCAGCAGTAACTAGAAATGACACAAACCTTTGACAAACTAGCCTAGCAGTTGCGGCAGGAATAACCAGAAAGCCATTAACTAACAAAATACCAACTGCCCGAATTGTTAAAGCAATAGTAATTGCTAAGAGAACGATAAATAGATAGCGATGACTGTAAACTGACACACCCTTAACTACAGCTAAATCACTATTGAGAGTTAATAATACTTGCTCTGGTAAGCTGATAATCAGCCAAACCAAAGTTACACTCATCAGTAATAACAATACAATCAAATCTGTATTACTAATTGCCAGAATATCTCCAAATAAAATTGATAATAAATTACCTCGATATCCCTTTAAAAAACTAAAACCAATCGTACCTAAAGCTACTGAACTTGATAGAGAAATACATAAAACCGTATCACTACTTAAATCAGTTCTGTCTATTAAATAAATAACTCCCAAGCCAAAAGCAACGGTAAAACCTATCAAAGTCCAAGTAGAAGGAAGTTCCAACAAAGCAGCTAACACCACTCCCAACATAGCGGAATGACCCACAGTATCCCCAAATAAGGACAAACGACGCAGAATCAAAAAGCTGCCTAATATTCCTCCTAAAATACCAAATAGAACACCACCCAGGATTGCCCGTTGCATAAAGGGTAAACTAAAAAGGCTCAGTAAGTCTGGTAGGTTCATGATGGTGACAGCTAGGCGGGACTAAAGAACCGTAAATTTTCAGCAGGTTTTCGGGAGTCAGGGTATCTTGAGGCGAACCTTGATAAAGTAGTTGACGGTTAAGACATAAAACTGAGTCGCAATATTTACTAACTAAATCTAAATCGTGGGAAACTTCTAAAATAGTCCAATTTTGTTCGTGCTTAAGTTTATTTAACAAAGCCGCAAATTCAATTTCTCCCGTTGCATCCACTCCCGCTAAAGCTTCATCTAGAACTAAGAGACGACGAGGAACAACTAAACAGTAAGCCAGTAGTACTCGTTTTAATTCCCCTCCGCTAAGAGTGCCTATTTTTTGCTTGACATGGCTAAGAAGATGAACCTGTTCTAAAGCTTGTTTGATGGCTTGGTATTTGCCTTTACTGGAGTACCATTGTTTTTTACCTAGCCCTAAACCCACTAACTCAGCTACTGTTAAAGGAAAAGTGCGGTCAAAGGGAAACTTTTGAGGAATATAACCGATTTGCCCTGCAAGTGTAACCGATGCGATCGCACTTTTCAACTTACTTAATTTTTTGTCACTACAGTTAAATAAATTAATCTGCCCAGATTTTGCCTTAATTAACCCCAAAATGGTTTTAATCAAGGTACTTTTTCCCGCACCATTAGGGCCAATAACCGCTGTATGAGTTCCTGGCAATAATTCAAAGGAAACAGAATCTACAGCAAGGTATTCGCCCCGCATCACAGATAAATCTCGAACCGTAACTATTGGTTTAATAGTTGACAAGGGAGAATTTTTCACTTACAAGCTTTCTCCAAAGATGCTAAATTGTTACGCATAACCTCAAAGTAATATTGAGGGTCAGTTTCTCCTGACTCTAGGGGATTGATTGCTTCTAATGGTAGATTTAAGTCATTAGATATTTGTTGCACTCGTTTATCTTCAATACCAGGTTCAGAGAGTAAAGCTTTAACCTGAAATTCTTCAGCAGCATTTTTTACTCGTTGAATATCACTGGGAGTAATATTATCTTCGGGGATTTCTACCACTGCCATTTGTTCGAGTCCATACCGTTGAGCTAGATAGGGAAAAGCATCGTGAAAAGTAATAAACTTACAACCTTTTAATACTGCTAAACGCTGGGAAAATTCATTGTCTAGCTGTTGTAGTTGTTGGATATATGTATCGGCGTTGGTACGATATATTTCTGCGTTAGTCGGATCTGCTTCAATTAAACCATCGCGGATATTAGCTACTTGTTGTTGTGCTAAAACTGGATCTAACCAAACGTGAGGGTTTCCCCCTTCGTGATGGTGTCCGTGTTCCTCTCCATGGTCATGTCCAGCGTCTTCCTCAATTACTTCTATTCCTTCACTAGCATCAATTTGCTTTAGTTCTGAATTACCCGCATTAGCAACTAAATCTTTCAAAAATTCTTCAATACCCAACCCGTTTTCTACCAAAACATCTGCCTCGGCTAAGGTTTTAGCATCTTCTGGGGTTGCTTGATAATCATGAACTTCTGTACCAGGGGAAATTAAGATATCCACTTGTGCTTCTGAACCTGCCACTGCTTTTGTAAATAAATAAACTGGCAAAAAAGTAGCAATTATTTTTTGTTTTTCTTGGCTTTCTGTTTCACTGGCAGTACATCCATAAACAGTAATAGCACTTAGACAAGCTAAACCACTTACTAAAATATATTTGAAGTACTTTTTGCTAGTAAAAGGTTGCAACACACTAGTCTCCATTATTTAAAAAATGAATAATCTTCAATCAAGATTCATCAGCTAATTTGAGCTTATTGTTCGCTAATAATGTCAACTAAAACTACATCTAGGGCAGCATAACTTTTTTCTATCACTTTGGGAAAATTCGACGAAACTGCTTTGTTTCAGACAGCAGTAAATCAAGGTTTTAACCCAGTTGAATAGGGATAAAATTATAGCAGATAAAACCGAGCAAGACTTAAGCCAAACAAAGATTCAATTGCTCTTTGAGTTGATGAGAATCTAAATTACGTCCAATAAAAACTAATTGATTCCTTGGTTGATTTTGCCACTCATCAGTATCAAGGTCGTAGCGTTTTCCACTTAGTTGAAAGATATGACGCAGTTGACTCTCCTGAAACCAAAGTAGACCTTTAGCACGAAATACCTCCTCAGAAAGTTGGTCGGTTAAAAAGTTTTGGAACTTTTCAACGATAAAAGGGCGATCGCTTTCATAAGAGATTGAGACAAATCCATCATTATTTAAATGGTATGAGCGATGATGGTGGTGTTTATGATTATTCAGTTGCACATCAAGAATCAAAGGAAGTGCCACCTTACCATATTTTGTCTGTATGATTCTGGCTCCCTCTTTGACTGTACAAATATAATCTTCTAATTCTTTAATTTTTTCTGGAGAAACTAAATCTGTTTTATTCAGCAGAATCATATCTCCGTAAGTAATCTGACTTAAAGCTGCGTCTGAGCCAAAATGTTCTGAGGTAAAGTTCTCTGCATCTACTAAGGTAAGAATAGAATCTAGTCTGGTCAAACCTCTTAACTCTGTGCTTAAAAAAGTCAGGGCAATTGGTAAAGGGTCAGCAACTCCGGTGGTTTCAACTACTAAATAATCAATTTTTTCGTCTCGCTCTAAAACATCATAGACTGCATCAACTAAACTATCGTTAATGGTGCAGCAAATACAACCGTTGCTCAGTTGCACCATATTTTCATCAATAGAAACCAGGAGCTGACTATCAATGTTGATATCACCAAACTCATTAACTAAGACAGCTACTTTCAAAGCTTGATTATTGCTCAGAATATGGTTAAGCAATGTTGTTTTGCCACTACCAAGAAATCCGGTAATTACCGTAACAGGTAAACCTCTTTTAGGAATGTCTAAAGGGAAACGTTGGCTTAGTTTTATAATTTTAGCCATATAATTTGGGATTTTAGATTGTAACTAGAAGCTAGAATTGTGTCGGATTAAGTCCATAAACTCCCGGCGAGTTTTGGCATCTTCTGCAAACACTCCTCTGACAGCACTAGTACTAGTCCAAGAACCGGGCTTTTGTACACCCCGCATTACCATGCACATATGAGTTGCTTCCACTACTACTGCTACAC
>JBAUJE010000251.1:0-1685 GCA_049683475.1 Coleofasciculaceae cyanobacterium
AAAGAGTCTCCAAGACTCATTCACCACACTCAAATACTCATTAAAGAGACTACGAGACTCTCTGACCACACTCAAATACTCATTAAAGAGTTTCCGAGACTAGAGCGCAAGTTAAAAACTGTCTTATCCTTTAAATAGGATGTCAAATTCATCCCATCCTAGCTCTACACCGAAGAACCATAATAACTATAAACGGAAATAATCATTGCCCCTTTACTATGCCAGCCAATGATTTTTATCATGATACTGTTGTCCAAGCCCTAATTAACGATGGCTGGGAAATTACTGATGATCCCTTAACCTTATCCTATGGTGGTAGAGAACTTTACGTTGATTTAGGGGCAGAAAGAACCACAATAGCTGCTCAAAAAGATAATATAAAAATAGCAGTTGAGATTAAAAGTTTTTTGAAAGCTTCGCCAGTCCGAGATTTAGAAGAAGCTGCCGGACAATATGGTATTTATCAAAGTATTCTTGCAGAGATTTCGTCAGAGCGAACACTTTATCTAGCTGTTCCTCAGCGTGCCTACGAAAATATTTTTACAGAAAAGTTAGGACAGTTAATCCTTAAGCGTTTACAAATCAAACTTTTGGTATTTGATGAAGAACAAAGGAGTCTTACGCAATGGATAACTTAGAACGCTATCGCCAAATAGTCAGCGAGTTAATCTATGAGTATGCTAAGTATAAACCATCTCATGGTCAAATTGAAACAGAGGCAATTGTTGACCCCAAAACAGACCATTATGAAGTAATGCACGTAGGTTGGGATGATCAACGTCGGGTACACGGTTGTGTTGTACACATCGATATTATTCAAGGAAAAATTTGGATTCAACACGATGGTACAAATCGTCCGGTTGCAGAGGAATTGTTAGAAGCCGGAGTTCCTAAAGAGGATATTATTTTGGGTTTTCATCCACCCCAAGTACGTCAATACACTGATTTTGGTGTGGCTTAATGAAGATTGTAAGGTAGGCAAGTTAGAGCAACCATATTGTAAGGGTTTTCAATGTTCATGGTCTTGGCAGTAGTTTGTGTCATAGTAGTTTCTCCTAGGGACGTGTCAAGCTTAATTTTCCTTGCGCAACAAAGTTCCTGGTTCTACTTTCCCCTCAACTACCACCTCTCCCAGCAAACCATCACGGGAGACAACTCTTAACTGTCCAGAACCATCCACCGTACTAAATACCGTACCTTCATCCACTGCCCCTAAATCTACACCACCTAACCAAACTTTTCCGCGATCGCCTTTAACCTCGGTAATTACTGCATTGGCTTCTGGACGAGGATTATCCGAAAAATAAATAGGTTTCTCTTCGTAATTACTCCCCACCTTGACCTCATAGCGAGGGGTTTGGTTAAATTGCTTAGGTATTCGTTGCACTGTGTAAGCGATCGCACTTTCTGGTGTAGCACCTTCTTGCCAGAGATAATAGGTTAATAAGTAAGTAAAAGCCCCAGCAAAAAAACCATTTAAACGGGCATCGGCTGCATATTGACTAGGATTAGTTGAAGCTAAAACAACACCTTTAGCCACACCTTGGGGATACCTCCTAACAAATTCTTCCCTAGACCAATCCAACCGAGACAACCACTTTTCCTGATATTCTTTTTCTAGGGAGGAAATCTCTATATTACTACCACCATCTCTTGCCCTGACTTTAAACTTTCTGGTAGCCGCA
>JBAUJE010000252.1:0-12587 GCA_049683475.1 Coleofasciculaceae cyanobacterium
TAGCATGAATGAGTCAAATGACTCGCTGTTAGGCTCGGTTGTCTATGCAAGGGGGAGTCGTTCCCCCTCATGTCTTAAAGCCAGAGGCTCCCCGACTCCCCCTTCCGAACCCCGATTTCCGGTGGCAAAGCAAATTCCCGATCAACTTACCATTAAACATATTCAGGATGTTGCTCCTGCTATGCCTCATATCGCAGAAGTAGCCAATGATAAAGATTTGAGGAACTTACTAACCGATGAGGATTTAATGGCACCTTTTGTAGGTTTAAGCAGGTTTTATGAAAGTCAAGGGTTGTATGACCTAGCAGTTGCTTGGTCTGAGCAGTGCTTATTTTTCAATAAATTTCGCTTGAGCTTAGAGCATCGCCAAACAGCACTCAGTATGAACAATCTGGGCAGTTTATACTTTGCTCAAGGTCGCTACAAAGAAGCAGAAACCCTTTTTTTGCAATTATTGCAACTGACAAAATCCTTCCTGGAAAAGCATCATCCTAAAGCTTTGGGAGATTGGGCAAGAACACTAAATAATCTGGCAATGCTCTACAGCGCTCAGAGTCGTTATGAAGAAGCAGAACTTCTTTACAAAAAGAGTCTTGAACTTCATCGCTTGCTGGGGGATAATCACCCTCTTGTAGCAACTAGCCTAAACAATCTGGCAATGCTCTACAGCGCTCAGAGTCGCTATAAAGAAGCAGAATCTCTATACTTACAAGCTTTAGAAATTAGAAAACGCCAACTTGGAGATGAGCATCCAGATGTTGCAACCAGTCTGAACAATTTAGCAACTCATTACGGTGATCAGAGTTGCTACGAAAAAGCAGAATCATTATATTTACAGTCTTTGGCAATTTATGAGCGTCACTTCAGCGATAAATATCCGAATGTGCCAGCTACCCTGAGTAATCTAGGTAGCATTTACATATTTCAGCAGCGCTACAGTCAAGCAGAACCCTTACTAATTAAAGCCTTAGAACTTGATAAACAATTACTGGGAGAAAATCATCCCGGTGTAGCAACGAGCCGGAGTAATCTAGCTACACTATATTATTTTCAGCAGCGCTACACTGAAGGTGAATCATTATTAGTACAGGCTTTAGAAATTTATGAGCGATGTTTAGGCTCTAACCACCCTAGCACTGTTGAAAATCGGAAAGCTTTGGCAAATTTGCGCGATCGCCTCAAACTTACAGTAAGAGACTTACCCAAGTTCAATCATAAATCCAAGAAAAAGAAGAAGCCCAAAGGCTTTGGCAAAGGCTAAAACTACTACATAAATTTTGTGAGGAATTTTCTCAAGTCTGCAGAGAATCTCAACAGTGGGATTTGCTGGAAGGCAATTTCCAGTGGGATAGCTAACGCTTCACGCACCTCCCCTCATCAGCAACGAAAAGAGCGATCGCATTTAGTATCAAATCACAAAGCTATTCCAACTGTTCCAATAGTTGACTAACAGATAACACGGGTACGGTTGCATTAGAAAAATCCTGTGTATTACGGGTAACAATTGCCTCTAAACTTTGAGCGATCGCACAAGAAATCTGTACAGCATCTTCAAAATCTTTCAAACCAGATGTTAAAGCTACCTCTAAGACAGCGCGATTAACGGGGCAAATTTCCATCACTGCCAGTGTAGTAGAAACTACCTGCCTTGCTCGTTCAACGCTCTGAGTCTGTCTTCTAGCAATGTAGAAGATGTCAGTTAGCGTTGTTGCAGTAACATAACCAATAACCTGCTCAGAGCCAATCGCCTGAAATAAAGCATCTGCATCTTGCAAAAACGGCTCTCGCTCCAGTAAGTAATCTAAAACAATATTAGTATCAATCAGGGCTCTCACTGAAGATACTTCTCCACTCGACGTTCTTCCAGGATTGCCTGAATTTGAGCATCAGTTGGTGGTGACTGATTGGTCTTGAGCAATCCTCGCATCTGCTTAATTAGAGTTTTTCTGTTGGGTTGTGGGTTAAGAGTATCTTGCAGAGATTGAATAATCGCATTGACCAGAGTAAGGCGATCGCTCACAGATAATTTAAAAGCCTGTTCTTTGAGTTCTTGTAACGACATGGGAACGACTCCAGCTTCCACAGATGTCAGTAATTATAGTGTGGACAATTCCCTACAGGATAGCTAACGCTTCAAGCACCTTCCCCCTTCAGCAACTGAAAGAGCGATACTTTGCTTGCCGAAGGATGCCCGTTCGCATAGCGTCTCGAAGAGAAGGGCTTTAGAGCAGACGCGCTTCGCGATCGCTGCTACGATGTGAGGTAAATCAGCCAAGAATCTGAGCAATGGCTACGAAGAGAGTCACCGTTGAATTATCCGATCCTGTTTTTCAGCAGTTGGTTCGCATTGCTGAGGCAACCTCTCAACCGCTAGAAGTTCTTGCTGCCCAAAGCATCACGAGTAACTTACCGCCCTCCCCTGACAATGCCCCACCAGAAATGCAGGCTGAACTCCTACGGATGCAGACTCTCAGCATTAATGAACTTCTAGAAATCGCCCAAGCGAGGGTAGAATCTGAACAACAAGCGCGTCATACTGCTTTGCTCGAAAAGAACCAAACTGATGAAATTAGCCCAGAAGAACGACAAGAGTTGAGCGAATTGCGCTCATCTGTTGATAGCTTAATGTTACGCAAAGCTTATGCTTGGGCTGTGTTGCGATGGCGAGGACACCGGATACCGTCTTTAACTGAGTTACCAGTCTAGCAATGGCAATTTCAGACAAGGTTCGTCAGCAGATTTGTGCAACAGCCAATTATCGCTGCGAATACTGTAAGACATCATCCAAGTTAACTGGGATGCCATTAGTCATGGATCATATTCTGCCTCAAGTTGCAGGAGGCAGTAATGAACCTGAAAACTTAGCAGCAGCCTGCTATCGTTGCAATGAGTTCAAGGGATCGAAAACTTATGCCCCCGATCCTGCGACAGGTACACTGATGCCTCTCTTCAATCCTCGTAAGCAGTCTTGGACAGAGCATTTTACCTGGGCGAATGGGGGGGACTCATCTTATCGGTTTAACATCAACAGGTCGAGCAACTGTTATTGCCTTGAGACTCAACAATGATTATGTAGTTGAAGCACAAGCACTGTGGATTGAAAGCAGCTGGCATCCGCCTGTCTGAGAACTTTTGCAAATCGTGTCGCACTTTCCCTCATCAGCAATGAAAAGAGTGATCGCTCTTTCTAAATTACTCATGACTCCAATACTTAAGCAGCTGTGCCTGGAACATTTTCCGGTTATATCAACCTATTATAAGTATGGTATTTTGAGCTAAGATTACAAATGTTTATCAAAACCTATTCGGGGTGCTAGATTTACATCGCTTTAAATTACAGCCGCTTCCCTAAGCCTTATCAAGAAAAGTACTGGCAAGCTCTATAGCCACTGATTGAACTATTTTATTTTGTATTGTAAAGCGATTATAAACATTTAGGGGATATCAGCAGAAACTTTGTAATACATATATTTGATGCATTACTATAGAGACGAATTTCAGAGCGTCGATATCAAAACTGTTAATTCCAGTTTGGTATTTGCCGAATAATTCACGCTTTAAGTTATGAGCCAGAAATCCTTTCACCAAAGGAAAGCAACTATTCTCGCTGTTGATGACACCCCGGCTAATTTGCACCTGTTAGCCACCATGTTGTCTAAGCAGGGGTATAAATTGCGGATCATCCCAGACTGTGTACAAGCTCTAAGTTCTGCTCAAGCTTATCCCCCTGATTTGATTTTACTAGACATCCTGATGCCTCAAATGGATGGCTATGAAGTCTGCTCTAAGTTGAAAGCCGATCAACGAACTAAAAATATTCCTGTTATTTTTATCAGCGCTTTGAGTGAAGGGTTAGATAAGGTAAAAGCCTTTGAAGTAGGTGGAGTAGACTATATCACCAAACCTTTTATAGAAGAAGAAGTTATAGCTCGGGTTGAAAACCAACTGCGCCTCAAAGACCAAGAAAAGCAACTGTCTGCACAAAACGCTAGACTGACTGAGGAGATTGAAGAGCGCAAGCAGCGAGAAGACATACTGCAATTAATGGTTGAGGGGACAGCCTCTGATACTGGTAGTAACTTCTTCCTCTCCTGTGTCCGCTGTTTATCTAATATCCTGCAAGTGCGTTATGCCACAATTACCCGTTGTGTCGATGAAACAATGACCAAAGCCCAAACCTTAGCATTTTGGGCAGGAGAAACTTGGGGCGACAATTTTGAGTACAACCTAGCAGGAACTCCCTGTGAAACTCTTGTCACGGGTAAAGCATGTCTCTATCCTCAAGATGTGCAAGTCTTATTTCCTAAAGCTCCCGGTTTAGTTAAATTAAATGCTTCTAGCTACTTAGGAATTTTACTAGTTGATTCCCAACAAAATACCTTAGGTCATTTATTTGTGCTCGATACTAAGCCGATGGAATTAAATCTGCACAAAGAAATGATTTTAAAAGTTTTTGCTGCTCGTGTCGGAGCCGAATTAGAACGCCTTAAAGCCGAGGAGGAATTAAGAAAAAGTGAAGTACGAGAACGGGAAAAAGCCGTTCAGCTAGAACTCTCTCTACGGGAATTAAAACGCACTCAATCTCAACTGATTCAAGCCGAAAAAATGTCAGGTCTGGGGCGAATGGTAGGAGGGGTTGCCCACGAAATCAATAATCCCGTCAGCTTTATCTCTGGTAACCTTACTCATGCCCGTGGCTACTTTCAAGGCTTGCTTTCACTTGTTGCACTCTACCAACAGACTTACCCTGATTCTACACCAGAAATTGAGCAGTTAGTGTCTGAAATTGATTTAAATTTTTTAGTAGAAGATTGGTGGAAACTGACAAACTCAATGCAAGTGGGTGCAGAGCGCATTCAGCAAATTGTTCAATCATTAAAACTCTTTTCCCGACTAGATCAAGCCGAGCTAAAACCTACAGATATTCATGAAAGTATTGACAGCACCCTCCTGATTTTGCAACACCGATTGAGGGCTGCTAGCAACAGAGGTGAGATTGAGGTGATTAAAAATTACGGTCAACTGCCTCCGATTACCTGTTATGGCAGTCAGTTGAATCAGGTATTTATGAATCTGCTTGATAATGCCATTGATGCTTTGGAAAATCAACCTTCTCCACGAGTAATTACTATTCATACTGGCTTAAGTTATCACTCATTAGGGGCATATAGCTATCGCCCTGTACAATCTGCCCATAAAATACCCCAATTCATCTCCATTCGCATTGTTGATAATGGGGTTGGTATGAGTCAAGAGGTACAAGAAAAGATATTTGACCCGTTTTTTACTACGAAGCCTGTAGGGAGCGGTACAGGATTGGGATTATCCACTAGTCATCAGATTATAGTGGAAAAACACAAGGGTCAGATTCGTTATGTTTCTAATCCTGGGCAAGGAACAGAGGTTATTGTGGAAATTCCCGTTAGCCAAAAGCATTCACTAAGTGATAATTGCCAGCCTCAGGGGTTTGGAAATCCCTCAGAGTTGACTGTGCCCTTTTTGGGGGGTGTCGGGGTTAGGGTGTTGGATAGGGGGAAGAAATAGCTCCTTCGTTCAAAAACGCCTAACCAGCTTTTTATGTCGATTTATCGCTTACTTGTTACCGTTGCAGGGAAAGTACCTCTGCGAACAGTTCTAATTATCCCGTTTGTCCTGCAAATCTTTGGCACGGTGGGGTTGGTTGGGTATCTCTCCTGGAAGAATGGGCAAAAAGCCGTCAACGAGGTGGCTTCTCAATTACGCAGTGAAATTAGTGATCACACCTCTGATCTGATCGGCAATTACCTGAGAACACCTCATCAGATCAATTTAACCAACGCCAATACTATACGTCTTGGTCAGTTGGATATAAACAATTCTCAAGCCTTAGAGCGCCATTTTTTGCAACAAATTCAGGTTTTTGATTCCCTCAGCAGGATTTACTTTAGCAACTCACAAGGCGGATTTGTTTCCGTGGGAGACGATGAGAGAGGTCTGACTATTGCTTCAACAGAAAATTTTGTTAAGGGTAACCTTCGCGTATATAGCGTAGACAATCAAGGTAGTCGCCAAAAAATATTAGTTAATAGCCAAAATTATGATGCCAGAAATAGACCTTTCTATCAGAGTGCTGTAGATGCAGGTAAACCGATATGGAGTCCTATTTATGTCTACTTTCCTTCTTCATTAGGTTTAGGTCTTGCGGCTAGCTATCCCTTCTATGATCAGACAGGGCAGTTCCAAGGAGTTTTATCAAGCGATTTATCTCTTGTCGCTATCAATGATTTTCTCAGTAATATTAAAATCGGGAACCACGGAGAAGCATTTATCATTGAACGCTCAGGAATGATAGTGGCTTCTTCGAGTTCTGAAGTTGCCTTTATTGATAGTGCTGATGGCAACGATAAAAAACGACTCAAAGCCACTGAAAGCAATAATCAGTTAATTCAATTTACAGCGCAGCATTTAACGTCTAGCTTTACCAATTTAAATAAAATTAATACCCCAATACAAATTGAATTTACAATAGAAAGTAAACGACAATTTGCACAGGTAACTCCCTTCCAAGATAAGTTTGGTTTGAATTGGCTAATAGTGGTAGTTGTTCCAGAATCGGACTTCATGGAGCAAATTAACGCTAATACCCAGACAACTGTTCTGCTGTGTATAGGGGCTTTGATCGTATCGATAGGGATTGGCGTTTTCACCACTCTCTGGATTACTGAGCCAATTTTACAATTGAATACAGCTGCCAAGAAAATTGCTCAAGGAGAATGGGATACAAAAATAGAAAACAAACGCTTTGATGAAGTGGGACAATTGGCAGAGTCTTTTAATCAGATGACATCACAATTACAGACATCCTTTGCTGCACTAAGGGAGAGCGAGAGTCGCCTCACTCAGTTTCTAGAAGCCCTACCAGTAGGAGTTACGGTTCATAATCCTAGAGGAAAAGCCACCTATGCCAATTCAACTGCTAAGCAAATTATGGCTATGGACACATTACCTGATACTAGAACGGAACAATTAGTAGAAGATTATCAGGTTTATTTGAGTGGAACTGAGCAGCCATATCCCTTAGAACAGTTGCCTGTTGTCAAAGCTTTATCCGGACAAAGTAGCACCGTTGATGATATAGATTTGCATCGCCCGGATTGTATTGTCCCGTTACAAGTTTGGGCAACTCCCATTTATGATGAAACGAGTCAAGTTGTCTATGCAATTGTCACCTTCGTTGACATTACTGAACGCAAACAATCGGAGAAAATTTTAGAAGACTACAACCGCAGCTTAGAAAACCAAGTTGCTCAAAGAACAACCGCTTTACAAAAGAGCGAAGCGACTTTAAAAGCCGCTCAAAGAGTTGCTCATGTAGGAAGTTGGGAATTTGATCTAATTACCCAAAAAATTACTTGGTCAGAAGAACAATTTCGTATTTTTGGACTTGACCCAACCCAAGGTGAACCCAGCTATGAGCAACACATGCAACAAATTCATCCCGATGACCGAGCCTCAGTACAAAAAACTCATTCTCAATTAATAGCCACTGGTAAAACTGATGAATTAGATTTTCGGATTTTACGCCCCAATGGTGAAGTTCGGTATGTTTCTGGACGAGGTGAGACGGTTGTTAATGAGCAAGGAGAGGTGATTAAGTTCTTCGGAACAACCATGGATATTACTCCTCGCAAACTTGCAGAAGTCGCCGTGCAAAAAAGCGAAGAACGCTTCCGCGAAATTGCAGGAACGGTGAGTCAGTTCTTCTTTGTGCGTTGTGCCAATTCAGGAAATTATTTATATGTTAGTCCAGCCTACAAAACGATTTGGGGACGTACCTGTGAAAGCCTTTACCAAAATCCTCAGTCCTGGATAGAGACAGTGCATCCAGACGATCGCCAGTTGCTTGAAGCTTCCCTCATCCAACAGTTTCAAGGAAATCCAGTCAAGCGGGAGTATCGGATTATTCGTCCGGATGGTCAAGAGCGCTGGATTGCTGCTGATATTTTATTGGTTCGCGATAAGACAGGACAACCGCAGCGCTTTGTCGGACTCGCAGAAGACATCACCGAACGCAAACAGACACAGGTGCAACTACAACAAGCAAAAGAAGCAGCCGATGCGGCCAACCAAACTAAAAGCCAGTTTCTGGCCAATATGAGCCACGAACTGCGTACTCCTCTCAATGCGATTCTTGGCTTTTCTCAATGGATCAGCAAGAGTCCCCAGCTCACTCGAGAACACAAAGACAACCTGAAAATTATCATCCGTAGTGGCGAACACCTGCTCACCTTAATCAACCAAGTCTTAGACTTATCCAAAATTGAGGCAGGACGTATTACTCTCAATGAAATGGCTTTTGACCTATTTCACCTGTTAGATGATTTAGAAAAGGTATTCCAACTGAAGGCGAGTAATAAGGGATTACAGTTAGTTTTTAACCGCTCAGATGACATTCCTCAATACGTGAAAGCTGATCAAGTCAAGTTACGCCAAGTTCTGACTAACCTTCTCTCTAATGCAATTAAGTTTACCAAAGAAGGTAGTGTATTTTTGAAAGTCAGAGGACACAGGGCCGGGGATCAGAGGTCAGATTTAAAAGAGGGAACAAATTCCCTTGACTCCTTCTTCCTTCATTTTGAAATCCAAGACACCGGAGTTGGTATTGCTAGAGAAGAATTAGAGAGTATTTTTGAAGCCTTTGTGCAAGCAAAAACGGGCAGAGAATCACGGGAAGGAACAGGATTAGGATTGTCAATTAGCAGCAAATTTGTGCAACTAATGGGCGGTCAAATAACTGTCAATTCTGTTGTAGACAAGGGCAGTACCTTTAAATTTAAGATTAGAGTCAGTGTCGTTGAGCCAGAAGCCATTGAAACCCAACAATCAACACGCAGAATTATTGCCCTAGAACCGAATCAACCTCCTGTTGCATCAGAGATAAACCCGACCCAGGCAAATACCCTGAACCCTGATGCTCTAGCTGCTTTACCTACCTCCTGGTTAGCGTCCTTACATCAAGCAACCTTCGAGGGCGACTTTGAGCAAATGCTAGTTCTCATTGAGCAAATTCGCCCTCAAGAAGCACAACTAGCTGAAGCTCTATCATTTTTGGCTAAAAACTTGCAGTATAGGAAAATACTGGAATTACTAGAAAAAAACCTGAGTTAACGATTAGCAAAACGTTGGTGCCTAAAAAACAAGCGACTGTCACCATAGAATGAACTAACAAACTCAGACGTAGTTTCAATCTGACCAATTAGTTCAGCTTTTTGCCGATACTCAGGCTGTTCTACAGCATCAGCCACATCTTTGGCAGCATCATCACCCACCTGTCTAGGATCAACAGCATAAACAGAAAACAAGGAAGTGCCAGCCTCTATAGTAGCCAAGTCATTTCTAAAATCATGAGGAGGACTAGCCGGAAACTGAACTTGAGGATTGGGTGCCAGATAAATTCGATAAGGATAGTGAGAGAAACTCTCCTGATTACCCCGCTGGTCAACCTCACCAAAATAGCGCAAATAAAGCTTTCTCGGAAACTTACTAGTGCGACGGAAAATCAGATTAATAAACTTAGGGCCAAAACTTTTCTCTTCCGGCACTATATTAGAAAGTTCATTAGCAAAAAAGTTATAGTTATCCCCCTGACCAGATAAAGAAACCAAAGCAGAGAAATTAGCCGAAGGTTTGCCATCAATAAATAACTTAAGTGCCAAACCAGGAGCAAAACCCCGGTCTGCTGGGTCGCCTGTTACTGATAAACGCAATAAGCCATAATCTGCCCCCTTAAATAAACCACTAAAAGGCGTATTTTCACTAGGAACAAACCTAATCTTCGCCACACTACCGTGAGCATGAATTGCCTTCTTCCACTTACTAGGAGCCTCATCAGCAAGACGATCCATCTTAATAGTTAAGATAGTAACAAATAAACCAACAACATCTATTTTCTCCAAAGGCGGAAGCTGCTCATAGCGAGACTCTAAAATCTTACTATCCCAGATAAAATCCAGCTTTCTGGTAGCACTCCAAGATTCATAATCCGAAGGTAAAGAACCCATTTTTTTAAATCCTTATTTTGAGGAGACGGGGAGACGGGGAGATGGGGAAGATAGGGGAGATGGGGGAGATGGGGGAGGTGAGGAGCAGGGAGCAAGATGTTTGCGCATACGCGCACGCTACGCGAACCCACTACTCCCTACACCCCACACTCTACACTCCACTTGCGCAGGGGGGCTGGGGGAGGCGCGTCGTCCGACGGACAGTTCAAGCTGCGCGCGCAGGTCGCGCAGTCATGTCCTCCCCAGTGGGGGAGTTTGAGGGGGTAAAACCCCTTCAAGCATGGTTTTCGTAAGTGAGGAAGTTTGAGGGGATAAAACCCCCTTATTTACCCTACAAAAATCAATTAGCCTAACTTACGCCAAGGAGCAAAACCATTGTTAAGACCATAAAGAGCAGGACTCAAAGCCGGATAATGGCGACGCAGAATAGTTCTAAAGTTATTGTTATCAATCCAGTCAAGACCAAATTGAGTATAGATTTCCGCCTTGTAGTCATCAGTAAAGAAGCGATCGCTCTTCAATCTTCGAGAAGCCATCAAAATAAAAATGCGGAAAGCCGTATCACTAAAACCAAAACCCTCCGGTAAATCCTCAGCAAACATGCCAATCATCAGATCAACATTATTCACATCATTTTGGTAAACTTGGCGCAACTCCTGAACCCATTGAGGATTACTAGTAATTTCCTCAAAAGACTTGACCCTATCCCGACCAATCAGTTCACGGAAATCATTGTAGCGGGGAACACCTCGTTCGCGATCGCGCAGCACATCAACCGAACCAAGGTCGAATACCTCACCATTATCCCTTTGTAGGAACTGTAGTAAGCGAGGGTAATTGTGCAACTGAATAGCACCTGGGTGGCTGATACCAAAAGAATAAAATAAATCATTCATCTCAATCTCTTCAAGCATTGCACGAGTCCGCTTACCCGATACTTCAAAGAGATCTTTCTTCTGCAAATGTTTGCCACCCTGAATTGAGTAAAAATCAAATTCGTCCGGCATCAAGGTATGCATGCGATAAACCGAGACGAATTCTTCTGTAAGATAATAGGGGGCAGCATGGTGTTCTTGAGGTGAACCGACAATACCCGACAGTGCCTCACTATCACCACCAACACGACCCAACTTTCTTTTGATATTTTCCCCCAACAGTCCCCACCAGTTGGCATTCATAGCCACTTGTAAGGCTGGGTGTCCCAAGATACCAGGAGTCCATTCAACAGTATGAATTTTAGCAATTAAGGCAGCATTAATCAGCCTAGCGTGGTCAAACAGTTCCTTGTCATTCCAGTCAGGATATTGTTGTTTAAGTTGGTCACAAATGCTGTTGTGCTCCTTGACAAACAGGGTATGCAACAGGCTCATACCAACCCACCAGTTATCCTGGAAACCAGCTATGTCAACTCCGGCCTCTGGGTCGAGGGGTAAAAGGCCATCTTCACCGATAATCATCTTACCGTCTACGTGGGAACGCAGTTTATCAATAGTTTCCTGGTCACTACCGTAGACTTGGGAAGCATCCCACCAGTGGGTAACTGTGTTGATAAAAGTGGGAGGCCCTGACTTATCCCCCTCCGGACGGGTTTCATCGGTCAAAGTTTTCTTAACTTCCAGGGGACGATGTTCCTCTGGCCAGTCGTCACCTTCTTCTAGAGGAATCTGGAATTTATTATCTTGCTGGTTTGCACCGTGGGAGAACCAATCATGAGTTTGGAATTGAATCCAAGCAGCAGCCAAAATATTTAAGGTGGTGGCTGGTACAAATTGATCCCTTGTTAGTAATGTCCGGCTAACTGTGCGGGGATTGGGATTGAGTATATTCTTTTCATCAGGGTAGACCTTATTAAGGGGCACATTGCGTCCGAAACGAGTACCTACCATGCCCATTTTAGGGTCATTAAGGTCATTAAAACTACCGTCTGCTGTACGAACGGTGAGATGGCGACCATCCGGACTCGGAACTGGTTTTTTGACATCGTCCGTTGTTGTTAATTTTGCAGTGTCATGAAGGTTCTTTTGCCGCATCCGATCGCGAAACTGGTTTAATTTAAACAATGCGACAGGAAGGGGTAGACGATGCCAAGGTTTTTCTTTTTCAGTCATTGTGCTAGTTCCTTAAGGGAATACTAAATGATTAATGATTTATGACTTAGGCACTTGGATTTTACCGTAAGTCACGGTGACAACCTGAGTATTGTTCGCCAAGGGAAATAAAAGTTCAATAATTACCTCTCTGGGAGACTAGTACAGGGTCTACATCTCTATGTGTTGGAACAAATTTATCTACAAACTGAAGCAGCAGTGTTCCGGATTTCCCGTTTTCAATTTTCAATTTTCCAATTAATGCCCATCAACTCTTTCCTGGCTATCCCTAACTAGCTGAGTAACTACATTTCTGGGTAAAAATCTGACAGCCAGGGCTAGCAATTTATTTTTCAAACCTGGAATAACGACTGTTTTATTACTCATTAAACTACGATAGCCAATCTGGGCAACGGTTTGAGCATCCATAATTTGTTGTCCGCTTACCAGTTTAGATTCT
>JBAUJE010000253.1:0-17304 GCA_049683475.1 Coleofasciculaceae cyanobacterium
CAATAAGAACCCAGATGCTGTAGGAGAAGCCGTACAATTATGTTTGTTCGACTTATCCGAGAGCTGGGGAGAGTTGGATTAACTTATGGAACCCCCTGCCCTTCTAGGCATGGGGTGATCTCAGTTAGAATCCCTCGTCATTTATGCGAGGGAGTGTCAATTCAGCTTAACGGCTTTTGCCTCTGGCAGATGTCTAGTCTTTAATTATTACGGTTTATGGACTTTTGTAAATTTTATTAAAAAAAGCTCACCATTAAAGTGTAGAATCTAAGCTATAAATTTTTGCTTAAATCTGTTGGGTTAATGTGGGAGGACTCGTAGAAATGGGTTTTTTAGGTAACATCCTAGGTGGAATCAATTGGGAAGTGATTGCTCAGCTAACTATGTTAGCAATGATTGTAATTGCAGGGCCTGTAGTTATCTTTGCGCTAGCTGCTCTTAAAGGCGATCTTTAAATCTAAGGATTTGGTAGGTTGAAGGTTAGATAGTTAAATGGTTTATTCCTTGCTCATGGGAGGAGTGTTTTCTTTAACTAATTTCCTAGCTTTTGACCTGCCAACCTTCAATTTATTTGCAAAGCGCAAGTTGCAGCTTTGATTAGTTGATAGTAGGGTTCTTGTGTTACATTAACTTCTTTTGCATTTTCTTTACGAAACCCTAACAGTCCAGTTTTTTGCCCTTTCTGGATAAGCAAAACTTTTCCTTCAGGATTTATAATTTTTAATTCTTTTATCACCGAATTACCATCACGCTTCTCTATTAAATTACAGGTATAGTGGCGCTCCTTGAAATTAAAATCAGCTTTACTAATTGAAGAAGCTGGAGAAGCAGCTAAGCGAATACCAACTAATTCTAATTCTATATTTTTCTTGTCATTCCAGTTATTTTCCCTTAGCTTGTAGGCAATATCTACTGGTGATGGTAGAGGAAAGTAATTGCCTTGCCGCCAAGCAATAGCCTTAATTGTCACTGGCTGATTATCCTGAGTTAGGGTAAGTTTGATGTGACCCTTACCCACAATTTTTTGCTCAGCTATCTGCACATTAGCTGTCCAGAAAACAGGGTCAGGGTTGCCAATACCACAAGGATGGAGAGTATTGAGTTGCTGGTATAACTCATCAGTAATTTGATTAAGTTCTAGATTAGCATCAATAGTAACTAAGGGCTTGATATGTTCTGCTTCCAAACACTGATGAGCAAAGCTTTTGAGTCCTGCTTGAAATGCCTCTAAGTTATCCCTAGCTAAAGAAAAACCACCAGCCGCTTGGTGTCCGCCAAATTTACCTAATAAATCTTGGCAAGATTGTAAAGCTTCAAAAACGTGGAATTCAGGAATGCCTCTGGCTGAACCACGAATATGCTGTTTATCTTCTCCTTCATAAGTGCCGATAAAGACAGGAGTGCCATAGCGTTCCAGCAAACGGGATGCCACAATACCAATAACACCATGATGCCAGCCAGCTTGTACGATAACTAAGACTCGCTCTTCTTGCCAATCTAACTGAGACTGCTCAATTAAAGCAATTGCTTCTTGCTCAATCTCTTCACATAGTTGCTGACGTTTTTTATTAGTTTCTTCGCATTTAGTGGCTAGTTCTAGAGCTACATCTGACTCTGTTGTAGTCAGTAATTCAATTACCGTCTGGGGGTTTTCAATGCGCCCAATGGCATTAATTCTAGGTCCAAGTTTAAAACCAATATCGTCTGGTTTGAGGACTTTTTGTTCATCCTTGACTCCAGCAACTTGAATGAGGAATTGAATACCAGCTAGTTCAGATTTGGCAAGTAATCCTAAACCTCTTTTCAACCAACGGCGGTTAATACCAATTAGGGGTGCTAAATCAGCAATAGTTCCCAGGGTAAATAGTTCTAATAGCTGCTGCGTTAATCCTTTCAGTTGTCCCATTTCTTGGGCAAGAGAGACAGCCAAGACGTAGGCAACTCCTACACCAGCCAGTCCCCAATAGGGTGAAGATTTAGGCAAAAGTTTGGGGTTAAGGATGGCATCGGCATCGGGCAATTCTGGCGGTAAATCATGGTGATCTGTAATGATGACAGTTAAGCCTAAGTCTACTGCTCGTGCGATCGCTTCATGGGCAGAGATACCGTTATCAACAGTCAGAATTAAACTAACTTCTTCATTAGCAAACTCTTCAACAATGCGTTTATTAATGCCATAGCCGTCCTTCATGCGACTAGGAATGGCATAGTCTACATCTGCCCCCAACCAGCGTAATGCCCTTAGTAACAGGGCTGTACTAGTCATACCATCAGCGTCGTAGTCCCCACAGATAGCAATTTTTTCCTGATTGGCGATCGCATCTTTGAGCATCTCTACACTAATTGCCAAATCGGGAAATTCATCCATCGGTGCGGGCATCACTTGGGAGAGGGGATGTAAATAGGCTTGTGCCGTTTCAGAAGTCTCGATGCCTCGGTTAATCAGCAGTTGGGCAAGCAGTGGAGAGATTCCTGTAACTTGGGCTAATTGGTAGGCTTTCTCCGTCTGTACCGGTGCTATTTGCCAGCGCTGGTGAGGCAAATTTGCTGGGGGTTCCAAAGAGTTAGATAATAGTTGACTTGACACCGGAGAACTGCTTCGACAACAACCGCCTATGGTATCAGTTATCTAGCTTCAATAGGACACTTGAGCTACCTAAGTACCCATTAACTCACTTTAAGGATGAAACCGTGACAGAATTTCTAGATTTTCTCAAGCATAAATTTGCCTACGTTGCCATTGGAGAATTCAAACCAGGTAAGTTTGAAGAAGCACAGCAACTTTACGAGAAAGCTGTCTCAACCTACACCCACGGCTGCAAGGGTGCGTACCTACTGCGTGAACCAGGTACAGACAAAGGCATTGCCATAATTTTTTGGGAAGGAATAGAAGACATGGCAGAAAACCAAAGCGAGGCTTACCAGGCAATTGTCCATAAAATCTCCCATCTACTAGTTCATCCTCCTACTACTTCTTTCTACGAAGTGTCTAGCGAAATTCAAGGAGAGGAAAATGAGTAAGGAGTAATGAGTAAGGAGTAATGAGTCAGAATGTTGAGGAAAATCCTCTCCTGCTCCCCCCATCTCCTCATGGTGAGGATAATCCGTCATTGTCTGGTTCGGTTGTACTCACCTAGCTAGAGTGCTAGATCAATTAAATTAGGTGGTACGAACTACAAAAACAAAAAACGACTGATTACCATCATGAATGACCTTTCTAACCGAGTCCCAGATTTCTCCAACAGTGAAGAAGGCAACAACTTGCTCTGGCATTACGTTCAATCGATGAATCCAGAAATAGCGGCCCAACTTTCTAAACCTTCTAATTCTGCTGTTCAGGTGATGGAACGCAACATTACAGGAATGCTGGGAGGATTGCCTCCAGAACACTTTGGCGTGACAATTACTACTAATCGCGAACATCTCGGTAAATTAATCGCCTCTGCTATGCTCAGTGGCTATTTTCTACACAAGGCTGAGCAACGTATGGATTTTGAAAAGTCTTTGCAGGTAGCAGCAGATAGCGACTCAACAGACAGCTAGCACAGGTTAATGTTAATTCTGCTCAGGATAATAATTCTGAGTTTATCAAGAAGGTTAATTGACGAGAAGAAGTCGGTGATTGACGTAATATTTTCCAGGTAATAATAAGGATTATTTTATCTAGATGAGGTAGGGGAGCAGCCCAAAATGGTTGCTCCCCGCCTTTTCTTGCATAAGATAGGAGTTTCTAATTAACAAATTTCCGAACCAATAAGTCATGTAATATAAAGTTTTTAGCTAATTCTAGTTAATCTGCATGGCAATATCCAATCTCCAGTTATCCATGCTATAATACTAGGCTAGTTTTTTATAAAATGTTTAAGCTTCTTCGCTATTTTTCAATCACCAGTTTTGTTGCTTTTCTTCTCGCAACAGTCTTTGTGAGTCTTATTTACCGCCAAACAGCCCTCAGCGATTTAGTCGCTTTGGGGGAAAGTAAAAACGTTGCTTTAACCCAAGCTTTTGCCAATTCCTTGGACTCAGATTTAGTTACCTTTTTGCAGTCAGCCGAGAAACTTAGTGACGACCAATTGCGATCTTCGGAAGAAGTCGCTAGACTCCGTCGCGCCGTTCTGAATCAGGTAAAAGATCTATCAGTAGTCAAAGTCAAACTTTTTGATGGTCAAGGGCGCACAGTTTTTTCTACAGAACCCTCTGAGATTGGCAAAATAACAAAAAGCCAAGGTTTCTTCGTTGCACGTAGCGGTCAGGTACTAACGCTACATAATCACCACAATGACTTTCAGGCAATTAACAGAAAAATTACAGATCGCCAGCTTCTTTCTAGTTACATTCCCATCGAGTTTGAGAATGGCAGTGAGCAAATAACGGGTATCTTTGAGCTTTATACTGACGAGACTCCCTTGGTAGAACGTATTGAACGTACCCAAAGGACAATTGTCTTATTAGCTACTACTATCTTTAGCTTGCTCTATGGGGTGGTGTGGTTAATTGTTAGGCAAGCCCATCGCATTTTAGATAATCAGTATAGCCAACTAGCAGCCACTCAAGCCGACTTAGCTCAGTCCCATCAAGAGCTTCAACAGCATGTCAACCAACTCCACCACCAAAACCGAGTGTTAATGGAACTGGCTAAAAATAAGGCACTGCATCAAGGAGGTTTGAAGGAAGCGCTTCAAGCAATTACGGAAGCAACAGCTCAGACCCTTAAAATTGAACGTGTCAGTGTCTGGCTGTCTGACTCCGAGCAAACTCAGATTCAATGCCTTGACCTGTTTGAACTGAGTGGTAAGCAACATAGTGAAGGAATCAAACTGAAAGCCACCGACTATCCCTCTTATTTTCAGGCTTTGGCTGCTGACCAACTAATTGCTGCCGAAAATGCCCACACTGATTCGAGAACTTGCGAATTTTCCTCTTCTTACTTGAAGCCACTGGGGATTGCTTCAATGATGGATGCCCCCATCCGCCTCAGTGGTCAGACAGTAGGAGTTTTATGCCACGAACAGGTGGGTCAAAAGCGCCATTGGACATCGGAAGAACAGAACTTCGCTCGCTCCTGTGCAGATTTAGTTTCCTTAGTGCTAGAAGCAAACCAGCGCCAACAGGCTCAAGAAGAACTACGCCAGTCGGAAGTCCGAGAGCGTCAAAAAGCTCAACAGCTGGCAAATACACTCTCTGAACTGAAAGACGCTCAGGCTCAACTAATCCAAGCTGCCAAAATGTCTGCTCTTGGACAAATGGTAGCAGGAATTGGCCATGAAATTAATAACCCCGTTAACTTTATTTCGGGCAATCTTAGTTATGCTAATGATTACTTTCAAGACTTAATGCACCTGATTGAAGCCTATCAGCATAGCTATCCTGAACCTACCCCGGAAATTTGCCAGCTCTCGTCAGAAATTGAGCTAGATTTTTTGGTGGAAGATTGGCAAAAACTGATGCACTCCATGCAGGTTGGCGCTGACCGCCTTCAGCAAATTGTGCAATCGCTACGCAGTTTCTCTAGGCGACATGACGATGAACTTAAACCAGCAGATATTCATCAGGGGATTGATAATAGCTTACTGATTTTACAGCACCGACTCCAAGCTGAGAAGAATCGCCCAGAAATAAAGCTTGTCAAAGAATACGGTCAACTACCTCTGGTTCCCTGTTATTCAAGCCTTTTAAATCAAGTGTTTGTTAATCTGCTTGCTAATGCCATTGAAGCCTTATCAGAAGCAGCAACCCGAACCGATAACCCTCTTAAAGAGCCACAAATTTTGATTCGCACACAAATCCTCCCTGCTCAGCCTTCGAGTACAACTAAAAAAGCTATTGATTGTGCAGTCATTGAGATTGTAGACAATGGTCCTGGGATAAGTGAAGAAGTCGTCGAGCAGATATTTTACCCTTTTTTTACTACTAAGCCAGTGGGAAAGGGAACGGGATTGGGACTCTCAATTAGCTATCAAATTGTGGTAGAAAAACATGGTGGTAAACTCCGCTGCGTTTCTACCATCGGGAAAGGAACCTCCTTTATTGTTGAGATTCCTCTTCAGGAAAAACTTAGTTCGTTGATTGAACTTTCTTAAGAAAAGCATTTCCAAGAAAATAATTTAATCTTTTATCCGGTTCTGAACCATTTAGTGGAGGAGATTGACCCAACAATGCAATGATTTTTGATTGCCGATAGCGGTAGCAGCATAGCGAGTATTTGGGATTATAAATTACACAAGCTCCTTCTTTGAAGAAGGGGAAAATCCAAAATCTAAAATCTAAAATCGAGATGGCTTTTTTAACTTAATCTTACTAAGACCTTAACTTTTGGCTGTTAATCTCAGAGCGTTTATATACCGTAATGTTTTAGCAGCAAATGGTTATCTACCGTCGCCTTATCTGGGGCGCTATTTTATTGCTAGTTTTTTCTTGCACAACTATCCCGATAGCCTCAGCTGAAACAACCGAACGTAGTTTCCTACTTGAATCCAATGGCAGTCAATCTTTTGAAACTTTGATACAGCAGGCAGGAGATTTTGCTCAAAACTACATAGCTGAGTATTTTGATAATAACCCTGAAGTTACCGAAATTTCACTGATGATTGTAGGTGAACGCAATGGGCAAATAGTTCCATTACTGCGTTCACGGGTGACTCGCTCTCAGTGGCAGCAAGATTCTAGAGTTTACTTATTTACCAAGTATTTTGCCCGTTCTGAATTCCTCCTAGGCTTCAGTGATCTTCAGTCTCCCCAGGCTACCTCATCACCAGCTAAATCACCGATTTCCTTTGAAGAGGCACTAAGAAAAGATCCAGCTTTTCGAGATGACTAAAACTATCAAAAAGATATTTTTAATTTAGGCTTTAACTGATTTTAACTTTACAAATGTAGATTTTTATTAGGCTAAATTAATCTAAACTATTTTGCTCGCTTGCACCTTGCTCTGAGCAGAATGCATGGCGCTGAAAAAATTGCATTTTGCTAATCCATTACAGGTATTAAAGAGAGTTTGATGTCCAAATTTACTCGCAGACAACTGCTAATTTTCTTTGGTAGTAGTGCAGCAGCGACGGTGCTGACTCCAAAGGTGGGTCAAAAATTAATGGGCAGTAGTTCCAGTGCAGCTCAAGCTCAAGCACTCGAATCCCTTAGTTTTACCCCAATCCGTTTGCCTCATCCCCTACCTATCTACCAAACTAAGCAAAGCTTCATGCCCACTGGCATAGACCAGAGAACTATTATGGAGCCTGCTGCTGATCCAATTCTAAACAGTTACACAATTGTTGATGATGTAGTGGTGCCGCCTCAATATGAGCGGTATGTAATTGCAGCTTGGGGCGATCGCATTTTCCCAAACCAAAGCGATTACTTCGGCTATAACAATGATTTCACAGCCTTTACTCCCCTGAACGGTAGCCTTAATGATGGCTATCTTTGGGTTAACCACGAGTACGTTTCTTTCCCCATTTCTGATCTTGCTCCTGGAACGCCTCCAGATTTAGTAGGAACACCTACCACCTTTGAAGAGGTAATTGGCTATCCCCTACCTGCTACCCTCGACCCTGCTGCAGGAGGTATAGAAACTAGGGGTGAGTTCTACTACAACGTCGGTGGTTCCGTTATTCGCCTTACCCGTCCCAATCGCAGTGGACGCTTCCAAGTTAATGTCAACGACCCAAATAACCGTCGTATTCACGGACTTTCCGGCCTAGGTATTAATGCAGAGAGGACTGATGGTTTCCAAACTGTAACAGCTTGGGGAGCTAGACCTCATCAAATTGGCGACCAAAACTATCTAGTTGGTACAGGTCCTGCTGCTACAGAAGTATTTAATCTCAGTTCCGATGGCTTAGGTAATCGCATTATTGGTACTGGATTTAACTGCTCTGGTGGTGATACTCCTTGGGGTACTATTCTCACTGCTGAGGAAAATTTCCAAGGTAGTGCAACCTTCTTCGTTGGTGTTGCAGAAGGTGTTTTACCTAACGGTACTCAGGTTGGCTATGTACCAGAAACCAATGGTGCGGTATTTGGTCAGGTTGGGGAAAAATATGGCTGGATGGTAGAAATTGACCCAGCTGACCCAACAGTGCGTCCTAAGAAGCACACAGCGTTAGGTCGCTTCCGCCATGAGAATGTTGCTTTCCGCCTGCAACCTGGACAACCATTAATTGCCTACATGGGCGATGACAAGAGAGGTGGTCATACTTGGAAGTATGTTAGCAACGGTGTCCTTGGTCCACTTAATGATAAAGCCAACAGTGCCCTTTTTGAAGATGGCACTCTTTATGTAGCTAAGTATAATGCCGATGGCACAGGAGAATGGCTACCATTAGTGTTAACAGCCGCTACTAACCCCATACCTCCTTCGGTACTAGCTTCTGTAGAAATAGCGGCCCTTGGTTCAGCAGCTCGTGACGGTGGTACTCGCTTGCCACAGCGGGCTGGTTTGGCGGGTGCAACGGTAGATGGTGGTTCTATTGTGGTAACCACCGCTGACGAGGCGACCATACTGCCAGCTTACCAGAATAAAACTTTAGCTGATTTATACACTAGCCAAGGCGCTGTCTTGGTTGATTCTTTCCTAGCAGCTAACTCCATAGGTGGAACTCCCACCGCACGCCCTGAAGATGTAGAGGTTCACCCCCGCACAAAAGAAGTCTTTATTGCCTATACAGACCATATACCAGGGGGCGATGGCTATCCAGATTCTCGCATTTTCCAAACTGCCAAACTTTCTGCTGATGTTAATGCTCAGCAACCTTCAGGAGCACTGTTTAAGATTATAGAAAACAGCCAAAACGGAGCAGGCACCAGCTTCCGCTGGACTAAATTGGTTCAAGCTGGGGAAGCAGGAGCAGTTGAAGGAGACGGTTTTGCTAACGTAGACAACTTAGCCTTTGACTCCCAAGCTAATGTCTGGGGGGTTACAGATATGTCTACCAGTCGGCAGAACGGTTTCCGCACTGGTGCTGCCCCAGGAGAAAGAACCATTGACCATACTGCAACTGGTTCAACTGATGCTTTAGTAGGAGTTTTCGGCAACAACTGGCTATTCTACGTTCCTACTAGTGGCCCGGATGCTGGAGCAGTAGTTCCCTTTGCCTATGGACCACCTCGTTGTGAGATGACCGGCCCTACCTTTGTTGGTGATACTTTGATCCTTACAGTGCAGCATCCAGGGGAAGATGTGCCAAGGAGTAATCCTACTTTGCTAAGTAGACAGATTGAGATGCTTAAGTTAGATGGCACTTTATTCAATCAAACTCGCAATGTTCCTTTAGGTAGTAGTTGGCCAAGTAATATTGGTTATCCCTTACCTAATGGTACTGCTGGTACTCCTGCTGGGCCACCACGTCCTAGTGTAATAGCTATTCGTCCCAAGGTTTCGAGAGGTCAGTTTGTTTAGGTTGTGATTACCTGAACGTTAGGTTTTTGGGTTAAATGGGGCGCAAGCATTGCGCCCCTACAGTTTCTTGACGCACCCTACAATCCATTGCCAATTAAAATAAATGGGGCCCAATAATAAGGATGTCCTAAACGACTTACTACCTCTGCTGACATACCATCTCGTAATTTAGCTACCGCCCGACTTTCTCCTTCACCTAATATTGAATAATCATCAGTAATTAAAGCAAGTTGAGCTTGGCGTAAGGCTTCTGCTTTAGTAATATTGCCACCTTGCAGAACATTATAAAAAGCATTCATTAACATCTGAGTACCGCCGTCATCTACTTGCCAGAGGGAAGCAATGGTGGCTCTAGCCCCGGCTCTTTGAAACTGATAGCCTAAGCCTAAAATCTCTTCTCCATTGCCTAGTTGTCCCCCCAGTCCGGTTTCGCAAGCACTTAAGACGACTAAATCTACATTTTGCAACGACCAATCTTTGATATCAGCTAGGGTAGGTTGATCACCGTTACCGAAGAGGATAAAGGAATCTTCTGGTTTACCGGGGACGAAGGCAGCATGGGTGGCAAAGTGGATGATGTTGTGTTCATTGAGGCGGGACTCAATTGCCTTGAGGCTAAAGTCTTGGTCAAAGTAGGAGATACTATCGGGCAGGTTCGCTACGAGGGTTTCAACTTCTCGTCCGGCAAAGGGTAGACCCGACATCGTTGCTTGCTGTTGTCCGATTTGTACCGGATGAGTTATGGTGGCATCGGCAAAAGCTCCGGCAAGAACCCTGGGTTGTGACTGGGGTTGGGTGTCTAGTTCTGTCAGGGAGCGAGCCGTGATGTTATTGACTTGATAGCGTTGTGCTAACCACTGCTTGCCATCGTGGAGGGCAGTGAGGGGAATGTAGCGCAGTTGCCCGTCAGGAGCGTAGATGATAGTTTGTGGGTTGGCTTGGCTGAGGTCGTTTTCTAGAGGTTCGATTAACCATTGGTAGAGTTGTTGTGCCGGAGTAAGGGCATCTGAGGTGGGTGATTGTAGGGCTTGGCGGAATGCAAGAATAACCTCATTTAGCTGTTCTCGTCCTACCCCTTCAACGGTGCGACGGAGGGGAGGAGAGTCAGGGGTGGTGATGACGAGTTCGATGCGGTCTTCGAGAATGAGAGGATAAAGTAGGACGGCATCGAGTTTTTTGAGGTTATCCCGTAGGGCAGAAATATCTTCTAAGTTAAGGTTTTGGCGCTGCACCCGGCGGCTGAGTTGCTCGATGAGGGCGATGATTTCTTCGTTTTCAATGAAGTTGTTGAAGTTTTTATTGAGTTCTTTTTCGAGTTGTACGAGTTCGTCAATGCGCTGTTGCTGGGCAGTAGTGCGATTTTCTTCGGGGATTCGGCGCAGTTTAGTTAGTTCTTGACCGAGGGTAATAGCTGTTTTTTGTTGGGCGTTGTAACGTTCTAAGATTTCCAATTCAGGTTGCCAAAACTCAACGCCACTGGCCGTGATGGCATTACCCCGAACACCACGCAGATAGTCGTCGAGTTCTTGGACTTTGAGTAAGTCTAGTACTCGTTGGGCTTCGAGGATGCGGTCTTGTTTGAGGAGGAGGTCGGCAAGGCGGCGGTAGTCTTTGGCAACGGTTTCGGTGTAGGACTGCTGTTGTTCTTGAGGAAGTCCTTGAATATCTCGCCGAATTGTTTCTCTGATATTGACGGATTGTTTGAAGAAGACAATGGCTAGTTCTGGTTGGTTTTGTTCTACCAATAATCGACCCATGTTACTAAGGATTATTCCTTGCTTTTCTCGATCGCCAACATATTGGAAAACAGTCAGTGCTTGCTGGTAAAATTCAACTGCCTTGTCATACTCTCCTAGAGAACGATAGACCTCACCCAAATTGTTCAAAGCGCTAGCTTCTCCACCTCGATTACCGATTTCTCGAAATATTTCCAGAGCTTGCTGATGGGATACGAGCGAATTTTGGTATTGCCCCAAAGCCTGATAAGCAGTTCCTAAATTGTTCAAAGTACTCGCTGCTTCGTTACGATTATCCTCATCCACTTGAAATATTTTCAGAGCTTGCTGATGGAATGCGATCGCCTTTTGGTATTCTTCCAACGCTTGATAGGTCATTCCCAAATTGTTTAGTGCATCAGCTTTCTCAAACTCTGGTTCACCCCAGTCACTGTCGGGAGCAAGTCTTAGCACCTGATTATGCAACTCGAGTGCTTTCTGGTATTGCCCTAAAGCACGATAGGAGGCACCAAGATTGTTTGTCACAGCTACTTTATGACTTTCACCCCAACGAGTGTTTAAGACTTGATTATATGCTTGAATTGCATCGGCATATCGACCCAAGCGGTGGTAGGCAATACCTATCTCGTTGAGAATTCCTTTACTATCTATTCCTCTTCGGGACATTCGGTCAGTGCTTTCATAGATGGTAAGCGCTTCCCGATAGGATTCAACGGCTTTTTGGTATGGACCTGCAAGGAGATGAATATTGCCTAGTTCTAACAAAGAGAAAATTTCTGCTTTACTATCATCAAGAGGACGAGCAAGAGTCAGCGCTTGCTGATAAAGCTCAATTGCCTTAGGGTACATATTCCAACTGTTACCATAAACGCTGGCTAGACGATAAGTTGTGACAAACTCTCCCTCACGACCACTGATATGGCGAGAGACTGCCAAAGCTTTCTGATAGTATTCATTCTCTGCCTGATAGTCTCCGAAAAGATGGTAAGTAGCGCTCAGATCGATTAGAGTTTCAACTTCAACATCTGGAGAGGAACGACCCCAACGTCTACCTTCAATAACCTTGATATCGTAGCTGCGATCGCGGAGATTTCCGGAGATCGCCTGCCCAACGATCAAGGCTTTTTGGTAAGCCTCAAGAGCTTTTGAGTATTGCTTTTGTTGTCGGTAAATTTTACCCAGCCGTCTGAGCAACTTAAGCTCCTCTTCGCGATCGCCCGAAGCACGAGTGACGGCTAATGCTTGCTGATAGAATTCAACTGCCCTTGGGTGTTCTCGTTGAGCCAGATACTCATTAGCTATCGCTATAAGTAACTCAGCTTCCGGTTCACGCTCACCATTACTCCGAAAGCCACTCAGCATTTCCTCAAAAACTGCGATCGCGTCAGCATATCGATTCGGCTCGCTATGGATCTTGATATAAATTTCCGCTAGTCTTCGCAATTTACGTCCCCATCCCCATCCCCGAGAATTACCGACTCGTCGTTGTTGTTCTTCAATACGCAGTGCTTCCTGGTAAGACTCAATTGCTTGCGAATATTGAGCTTGAATACGATAGATATTGCCAATGGAGCTGAGTATACGTCTTTCTACGTCGCGATCGCGGATTTCCCTGGTAATAAGCAAGGCTTGCTGGTAGTACTGCAATGCTTGAGGATATTGTTCTATAGCCCCATAAACATCTCCGATGCTTTGGAGGGTAAGTGCTTCTACAATTGGAAAATCAATTTCTCTGGCGATTGCTAAGGCTTGCTGGTAATGCTCTAATGCTTGTGTATATTGCTCTAAGCTTTCGTACTCCTCCCCAATACGATGTAGGGTGCTACCTTCTTGGTAAGACTCAATCGCTTGCGGATATCGAGCTTGAATGCGATGGTTCTCCCCAATCGCTCGATAGATATCGCTAATGGCGTTGAGTATACGACCTTCTGCGGCACGATCGCCATCTTCTCTGGTAATGACCAAGGCTGGCAGGTAGTGTTGCAATGCTTGCTGGTAGTATTGCAATGCTTGGGAATATTGTTTTATGGACTCATAAACATCTCCAATGCTTTTGAGGGTAAGTGCTTCTCCAAATGGAAAGTCAATTTCTCTTGCAATTGCTAAGGCTTGCTGGTAATGCTCCAATGCTTGTGGATATTGCTCCAGACTTCCGTAAACATCACCAATGCGATGCAGTGTGTTGCCTTCTTGATAGCTATCGCCAAGTTCTCGGTAAATCTCTAATACCTGTTGAAAATATTCCAACCCCTGAGAGTACCGCTCTAACTCAACATAAGACCTGCCAATATTAGTGAGAGTGCGGACTTCTGCCTTTTGATCACCAAGTTCTCGGTAAATAGCTAGAGCCTTCTGAAAGTATTCCAATCCCTTAGAGGGCTGTCCCAACTCGAAGTAAAACACCCCCACAATGTCCTTGAGAATCTCAGCTTCTATCTCGCGCTCACCAAGTTCTCGGTAAATGGCTAGAGCCTTCTGAAAGTATTCTAAAGCTGGGGTATTTTGTTCTACCTCGCTGTAGCTAACTCCGATCTCTAAAGTTATCTCAGCCTCCTGTGAACGATCGCCAAGTTCTCGATAAATCTCTAATACCTGTTGAAAAGACTGTGATGCTTCTTGAAATTGCTCGTCTTCAAGCTGCTTAATACCCTGGTCAAGGAGGCGTTCAGCTTCCGCTTTCTGCTCAGTCGCATCTTGAGCCATTACTGGCAATACAGAAAACGGTGCTGGAAAATTCGCCGTAAAAACACCACCAGTCGCAGCCAATAGGGTAATGATGCCGAGGAGTCCGCTTCGTAGTCGCATGGGTTCTCAGGATGAATAATCTGATTTCTTAAAAATAACTAGTTCTCACTGCGGATAGGTTTTGCAGTTTTTGGGAGCAAAGGCAATTCCTTATCTCAGACCTTGCACTATTCCTATTTTGGGTAACGCTTATTATCCAGAGTGCTTATCTAACAACTTTTGAAACAGGCTATCGGATGCCCAAAAAGATGTATTTTTAAGGATTTGGACAACAGTAGGTAAATCAATAAGTTTCATCGTTGCTGCTTGATCGAGAATTCCCAGAATGCCAGTAATAGCAAGTCCCCTTGCTGTTGCAGTGCGCCGCGCCTTCATATCATCTAGCAAGAGTAAATCTGCCTTAAGTTCTTGGGCGAGAATAATAGCCGCGCGTTCTCCAGGATCGAGTAAATCGAGAATTGCATCCGAAGGTTGGCTGACAGGTTGAATTTTTAGCCAATTGGGTGGAGTGGCGATCCAAATTTGGACAGGTGAGGGAGCAGATGCATCAGATAGTTCATTGTAGACTGCCTGGGGAATGATGATTTGCTCGAATAGTCCCGGCAAAAGGTTGATTTGACCAATCAGGATGAGATAGTTGATAGGAGAGGTATTGGAGACAATAATCATTCCTGAGCTAAAACATTGCGAATTGCTTGTACATCCTGCTCAAGGTCGTCTTCAGTGTAGGGTAAGTAGGCTTTTTCACCCTTGAGAAATTCGTAGGTTTCCCAACGGGATGAAAGGTTAAGCATTTGGCGGACTTGTGCTGCACCAATGCGTCCTTGGCGATAGTTGTCAGCCGCAATGAGTTCCAAAATTCGGCGAGAGATTTTGCTAGGTTGCAGTTGAAGTTGATGGGCAATTTCATCGGGAAGTTCAATGGTAATTTGCATTGGGCTATTCTTCTTCAAGATGACAATACTTATCAGCTTAATTTTTACTTAAAAACTTACAATCCATATAACTCCGCAAAGCGGGTAAACGTCCGCCGAAACTGGGTAAAGGCTAGCTAGCATCCTCCCAACTTGAGATAATACTCATATAGCAATCCTCAATAAAAACGAAAAAGTATTCCATACAGCGTAAGGAATGAGTAAAACCCAACAATTACCCGTTGAGATTCCCCAAGAAGAAATAGCTCAATTTTGTCAGCGCCACCATATCCGCAAGCTGTCTTTATTTGGTTCAGTATTGCGGGATGACTTTACACCAGAGAGTGATATTGATTTTCTAGTGGAGTTTGAGCCAAATCACATTCCTGGTTTAATTCGACTAGCGGGAATGGAAATCGAATTATCAGAAATTGTAGGACGTAAGGCAGATTTGCGATCGGCGACTGAGTTAAGCCCTTATTTTCGGCAAGAAGTCTTAGACTCGGCAGTAGTGCAATATGACAAAGATTGATGATGAAACTCGATTGCATCATATGTTGGATGCAGCGCGAGAAGCCTCTTTGTTTATTCAAGGAAAAACTAGGGAGTCTCTCAACACGGAGAGAATGTTAGCACTTTCTCTGGTTAGGTTATTAGAAATAATAGGTGAAGCAGCTTCTAGAGTATCCCAGGAAAAACAATTACTTGTACCGGAAATTCCCTGGAGGCAAATTGTAGGAATGAGAAATCGGTTAACTCACGCCTACTTCGATATTAATCTAGATTTTGTTTGGCAAACGGTTACTGAGGATTTGGTGCCACTGATTGCGGAATTGGAAAGAGTACTAGCGGAAAAATGAGCATAAATGGAGACGGGAAGAGGGTTTGAGTCTCTTTAATGAGTATTAAAGACTCTCTAGAGAGTGGTAAAGATTCTCTAATGAGTTTTGTGGCCTTCAGGAAGATGAACGAAGTTTTGCACAGGATTCTATTCTCCCCGTCTCCCCGTCTCCTCATCACCTCAGCCGGAAACGCCCAAGATACTCTGACTCAGAAATAGGCTCAAACTGCAACAACTCAAAGTGAGCTTCAAAGTAATGGCGAATTTCGTCAGGAGTTAAGACCCACGGTAGCCCACTACTTTGGTTTTTAGTTAGAAAAACCCCAATTAGTTCTCCTTTTTTCTTTAGTAAATATTTGACTAGTTCTACGTAACCCTCACAGCTATCTCTGGGGATAGAACTGAAACAGTTGTGTTCAATAATATAGTCGAAGTCTTGGTGAAATTCATTAGTTAATCTGAAAATATCACGCTCTAAAAATTGGGCTGAACTTCTGGAGGTTTGAGCTAGATATTTAGCAGTAGTTAGAGCGGTGGGAGCAAAGTCAAAACCAATTACATCAAAGCTATGCTCAGCAAATAATAAGGCATCGTAACCGCGACCACAACCAAGTACTGCTGTTAATCCTGGTTTAATTTCTGTTGTTTCTAGCAGAGTAAGGAAGGCTGGATGAGCTTGTCCTAAGTCCCAAGGTGTTTTGTTTTCTTGATAGCATTTTTCCCAGTAATTAGGGTCAGCACTCATCTCAAAAACAATGGTGAATTGTGCTTGGCTATTGCGGAGATAGCGTTTGAGAATACGCAAATGATCTTCTGCATCTTGGCGGTTAGCAAAACTGACAACGGTGGTGGGGCGAGTGTCATTGGAGATGCGGACAATTGCCCAGGGCCGACCGACCCGACGCGAAAATTGTGGGGATTGCATGGTGGTTAATTGTTAATTGAAAATGGGGAATGGGAAATGGGGAATATTGCCCCCTAAATCCCCCAATCCTGGGGGACTTTGAAATATTGAAAGTTCTTGTTCCCCCCAAAGTTGGGGGGTTAGTAGCTGTAGGGTGGGCAAATATCTAGTTAGTGATTTTGGTTGTTAAGGTATTGTCTTTGCCCACCCTACCAAACGACCAAACTGTTCTTGTTCCCCCCTCGCCTTGCAGGAGAGGGGGGTTAGGGGGGAGAGGTCATCACTCCAAACCCTGATTACTTGGCATCAATTCCTGCCATCTTTGCTGCAAAAATTGTCTGATTAAATTAATAACTTTTGGTAAATCCTTAAATTCTTCGCTCTGCACATCTATTTCTTCCGCCAAACGCTCCAAAGATTGCTGATTTTGACAGAAACTAATTACTTGTTGCCAAATATTGAGCCATTTCTCGGCTTTGGCTTGATGCTCTCTTTCTGGTCTAGTGCGTTCTTCTTCTGTTTTAATTTCTTGAGCTTTACTCACCCAGGCTTCTCGCCAAGTATCTATAGTTTGTTGCCATTTTTCCGGTAGTTCTGGTTTGTGGTTAAACCAGTCTCTTTCTACTAAGAAAATCTCCCCTAACTGTTTTAAGGCGTTGCTATTACAACATTTTCTAATTGCCTTTAACCCCAGTTCTAACCACAGTGGTAACTGACGGTAACTGATGAATTTACCGCGACCTTGGACAAATTTAATCCAAATTTGATGG
>JBAUJE010000254.1:0-2671 GCA_049683475.1 Coleofasciculaceae cyanobacterium
GCATGAATGAGTCAAATGACTCGCTGTTAGGCTCGGTTGTCTATGCAAGGGGGAGTCGTTCCCCCTCATGTCTTAAAGCCAGAGGCTCCCCGACTCCCCCTTCCGAACCCCGATTTCCGGTGGGTAAATTATCGAGGATGACGTTGAGAAAACCGAGCGCTTTTTTGGCTTGTTTTTGGGCTGTTTCTTGAGTGGGGTTTTGTCCGGCTTCTGCTAAAACTTGTATCTGTTTGAGGGCTTCTGCTTTGTCTTCTTCGTCTAAATTTGGGTCTTCAATTGCTGCTTGGAGTTGAGAAAGAAGTTCTTTTATTCCTGGTTCTGCTGGGTTGTCAGATGGGGGTAGTTCGTTGATAGCGTTGCTAACATTACCGCTAATAGTGCCAAGGTTCATTACCCCTTGGTTGCTGACATCGCCGCCGCCGACTGCACCAACGCTACCGCCAGCATTAACATTGATTCCGCTATTTTCAGGCATGGTATCTCCTTGATGTTGATAGTTTTCTGCGTAAATTCCTGGACGCTTGATGGCTGTTTCTACTAAACCTGTTAGTCTACGAACCTGTCCATCTTTCTCTGCTAAAAGTCTTTGTAGCGCTGCGGGGGAAAGAGTTTGTAAATGATCGTAGCTCTCGAAATATTCGGCGTGCAGTTCTGAGGAGTTAGTTTGGGTTGAGGTTTCCGCTCGGATTAAAACTTTATCTCTATTTTTACCCCGTTTCTCAATGGAGATAATATCTAATCCGGCTTCAGGATGGTTTTCTGTCAGTTGTTGGAAGGCAATGGCAATGAGACGGGGGTCATCTACTTGATTATGGTAGAGGTCGAGGGTTTGTACCATTGGTGCTATAAAGTCGGCAAATTCCCCATCTTCAAAGGTTTTGTTCCAATCATCGGGTTTGCGGTGGCGGTTATCATCAGAACGCAGGGGTAAGCGCATAAAGACATATTCGCAGCGCACACCGTTGAGCTTGGTTTCGGCTGTAATGTTCCAGTCTTCAATATAAGCACCTGTGAGGGTAGCTCCGGTTAAGTCGGTGTTGTCGAGTTGGGTTTGGACTAGTTTGGCTCTTGATAAGTCTGCGTCTTGGAGGTTGGCATTGCTTAAGTCAGCACCGATGAAGCTTATCTCAGTGAGGTGAGCATCCTGGAGATTAACACCTCGTAGGTCTTGGCGGTTAAAGTTCTGATTTTCTCCTTGTCCTGTAATTAGTAATTTTTGTACTTGGGTGGTTTTAAGGTAAGTAGTGCCAGGACGAACGAGATTGAGCTTTTTAGTTTGCTGAAAGTTGGTGCGGGTGAGGGTAGCTTTGCGGAAGTCTGTATTTTTCAGGGTGGCAGAGGTGAAGTCAGCGTCGGTTAAGTTGGCGTTGCGAAAGCTGGTGCCACCTGTCGCAGCAAAGGCAAGGGCAACTGAACGAATCCAAGCATCTCGCTCATCTCCTTTCAAGGCGCGCCAGCCAAGGTAAGCGCTGAGCAGCGCGACAGCGACAGCGACAGCGACAGCTCCAGCGACAGCTCCAGCGACAGCTCCAGCGACAGCGACAGCGACAGCGACAGCTCCAGCGACAAGACCTTTGCGGATAGTAAGAATAAAGAAAATTACCAGCACTATCAAACCCACCCAGCCATAAACTATGTTTTCGGTATTACCGCTATCAAAGATTAGTGCAACGAAAAAACCCGTGAAGGCTGAAAATATTCCTGATAGTCCCGACATTATCCAAGAGGCAAAAACTAAACCGACTACCCAACGGCGCTGTAGTCCAGCCTTGGCACCTTGGAAATTTACCCCTCTCAAATAAGCATTAGTAAAATTTGCCCCTCGGATATAAGCCTCACTGAAGTCTGCA
The DNA here is from genome assembly GCA_049683475.1 of Coleofasciculaceae cyanobacterium. Classification (GTDB taxonomy): domain Bacteria; phylum Cyanobacteriota; class Cyanobacteriia; order Cyanobacteriales; family Coleofasciculaceae; genus JBAUJE01. The sequence goes on from JBAUJE010000254.1 coordinate 1,851, forward strand.
TCTTCCAAATTTTTACCTTTGAAGGATTGTCCTCGGAGATTTTCCTTACGAAAATCCCGTTTCCCTTCTTGGTATAGCTTCAGAACCTGGTGAGCCTTCATTACTGGTTGGGTGTTAAATCAAAGATTTTTGTCGGGGCATGATATGTCCCCATATAGAGTTAATTACAAGGTAATTGCACTCTGTTCCGTAATATTCTGCATTTAGCCCCCCTAGCCCCCCAACTTTGGGGGGAACAAGAGTTTTCAAAGTTTCAAAGTCCCCCAAAGTTGGGGGATTTAGGGGGCTTTCAGTAGTCTCAAAAAAATTACGAAATATTTCGCCAGCAGTATCAGGATTGGGGGATTTAGGGGGCAAACAGCAAAGTACTTGTCCTAGCAAAAACAAAGTGATAAGATAATATTGTTGCAACCGCAACCCAGATAAAAAGCCAGCCTGAGATGGTTGACGCCCGACAGGCTGGCTCTGGCTCCCATTATCCAAGGAGACAATTTAATTATGACTTATCGAGAAAGCCTAAGTCCCTGGGCCATAGCTCGCCTATTGCCGGACAACTTGCAATGGGTAATTATTGCCCGTTACCGCAACCGTTCCGACGCGGACGGACACCTGCAATTATTGCGGCGGCGTGTCCCTCAGATTCGTTTTGAAATTATCTGGGATTTGCCTCAAGAAACGGGGGAAACCGTAGGGGCGCACCGACGTGCGCCCAATTCGACGGGCACCCAATTTAACTTAGAGCAGATTACCAATCAGTGAGGTACAGAAATACCCCACCCGTGCGATCGCGCACCCTCCCCTTGGTAAGGGGAGGGCTGGGG
>JBAUJE010000255.1:0-26022 GCA_049683475.1 Coleofasciculaceae cyanobacterium
TGCTCGTCTGTGTCAATACCTCTGTCAATTTGGGAAGTGTCGGGAGTTGAGTAGGGATTCTGTCGGTACTCATAACGCATTAGAGCATTCCAACGGTCATTAAAGGGATTACGGTAGGCCATGCCCAGGTTGAGTCTAATTGAATCCCTTAACCCCTCAATTCCCTGGTTGGCAAAATTTGCCTGTTCAAAACGGGCCAAGGCAGTTAGGGATGTAGAAAGCTTACCAGCCGCGCTAGCTGTGATAACGGTGTTATCGTTTCCTGAACCAGTACGATGCTGGAAACGGGCAGATGCTTTGAAGTCAGGATTGTCGGTGTATTCAACCCCCACGGTATAAACGTCACCACCCAACAGGGACAAGGCTGCGGCCGTTTGACCAGGGGTATAAGGTTGATTAAACCGTTCTCCGGCAGCAGTTTCCTTGAATTGGTTGCTAAAGGTGTGTTCGTAGCCTAGGTTTAACCTTAGTCCAGGAGAAATAACCCATCGATGATTTAGTCCCACTGCCCCTTGGCCTGTTAAACCATTAAAGCCGTTAATCACCGAGTAGCGACCTGTTAAATCGGTGTTGTTGCCTAACTTGTGGGACAAGATGGTGTCCAGTCTGGTTATGGAGTCATCCCCCACAATACCCCCATCAAAAAATTGGTGAGCTAACTGCACGGTAACACCAGGATAAGCATCCCAATTTAAACCCAAGGTAGTACGGTTAGGGTAGAGAGGATCATCATCATCTCCTAGGTTCAACTCATTTTTGGCAAGGAATGCCAGTGAAGGAGTTATGGGTAAACCCAAGGTGGAAACTAACTGACTGGCATCTCCTTCAAAAGTGTCATTAACGCGGTCTTCGCGAGAGCGATTAACATAATCAACACCGAGAGTTGCTTTACCAATTCGTTGTTGAATACCAGCGCGGAAAGTTTCTAAGGTATTATCTACCCGCACTAAATCGCCGTCTGCTTCCGTGGCTGGCCGTGCTTCCACGCCGGGGTTGAAGAGGTCGAAAAAGTCTGTACGTACTGCTTCTTCGATGCCAAAGTTTTCTTCAAAGTCGTAACCTACTCGTAAGTTGGTGCTGCTACCGAGTCTGGCTGTGGTTTGGGCTCCGTATCTAGTCTGACCAGGGGTAAAACTAACCGTGGAATTATTGAAGAAGTTCTCGTCTACAGAACGGTAATAAGCTTGAGCATTAATGCCAGGAGTAGGATTACCATTAACTTCTAAGCGATAAGCCTCACCTGAGGTATCACCTCGGAACAGGGAATCATAGTTAGAATTGGCATACTCTCCAACTACTTGTCCCTTATCACCCAGCCTAAATAGAAAATCTGCTCCAAATAGCTCGAAATTTTGTATTCCCTCGTTTTCTTCTAGGTAAGTTGCCCCAATCCAGCTTTCTTTGCCGTACTCTTGGGAGAAGTTATACTGCGCTCGTCCTCCCAACAGATAGGTATCATCACCGTCGATGTTTTCAAACTGGTAGGTAACCACGATGCGTTTTACTAGCAAAGCACCATCTGAAGGTATATCTCCTAGTCTGTCTCTTTCAAAGTTGTTGCCAGTACCTTCTTCAAAAAACTGAAATTCTGTGGCCAGAACGGGACGAGTAAAAAGGAGAGAAGCTCGGTCATAATCAATTTGGTAGTCGATACCCCGTCTGAGACGTTCACGTTTGAGTACTGTACCTGGACGATTGATGTCTTCGGTTTCAATAAAGACTGTTTCACTACCATCGATTAATGGCCGTTGCTGGAGGAAGTAGTAACCACTGGTGCCATTAGGTTGAATCGTATCTCGTTGAAAACCTTGGATATCCCTGCTATACAAGGCACTCAACTGGAGATTACCCAAGTTGTAATTGCCTTTGAAACCGTGCAAGGCTCTAGTGGTACCGCTAAACAGCTGAGAGCTCCTGGCGAATTCCTGGGTGTTGTAATCTCCCCACATGGCGTAGTCTGGCTCAGCACCAGGAACTGGGGAGGTGCGTTCAAAGCGCAGATAAACGCTATCAATAGAAGGTGTTAGATAATCAACGTTGGAGCTATCGCCGTAAACAGGGTAATTTTTTTCACACTGTTGGGGTCCCCGGAATAGTCTAGTGGTACCATCACAGGTTTCGTTAAGGGGGCGATCGCTATTGTAAGCACCAGTGAATAGCCACTCGCCAATTTTGCCGGTAGCAAAAAGGGCTGTACCTACGTCAAATTCTGTACCGTCATCGATTTTATCTGGATCAAGGAAGTCTCTGCGACTACCCCAAAAGTTAGTACCAGATTGTCCAATACGCAAGTTGACCACACCTGATACCAGGGAGGGTCGCAGGTTGGTAATGAACTCTACCTGGGTGTAACCTGCCACAGGTGAGGTATCAGCCAAGGGAGAAAAAGCAACAGATTCTTCTTTATCTCTGGTGCCTTCTACAGCAGCGCGGATGCTAACTTTCTGAGCATCTATACCAGCTTGCAGAGTGGCTGTAAATTGTCCGGCTTCTGCCAGAACCTGGAATCCTGCTTGGTCTGAATCGTAATCAGAACCAACAAACTCACCAGCACTAGTAGTCAGGGTAACAACTGCTTCCTCCGTAATTGGTTGCTGGTTTTCGTCTGTAATTCTCCCTTCTAGGGTTAGCAGGGAACGACCATCAGCGGGGACCCGGGGGTCACCCACGGGGAAAATTTCTATTTCTTGGGTGGCTTGTTCTGGGACTGTCAGTTGAATAGACTCTGGTGTGCCATTACCGGCTTGAACGGTGATGGTGTTTTCTCCCGCGGCTAGGGGGATGTTATACCAAACCTGGGTAACAGTGTCTCCTGTTTGCGATCGCTCGGTGATTGTTTCTGGGTCTAGGGGTTGTTGGTTAACGCTGATTTGGATTTGAGCAGCCGCATTATACTCAACCACCAGGTTAGTAGAGCGTTCCTCACTAGTGCCGGGAATAGGTGAGATAATGCGTACCTGATTGTTCGCTTGACTGATTTCTGGTTGTCTAGACTCAGGAAAATCTTCTGTTTGGGGGATGGTTGCTGTTTCCTCCGGCAAATCTACCGACAGTTGAGAAGGCAGGAGGTTCTGCTCATCGATGACACGGGGACCCTCTGTCGCGGGTACGCGGAGCGGAATACGTCTCTGATCAAGGTCCGGAGCAGAAAGCTCTAATGGTTTGAAACCCTCACTGAATCTGAGATTCAGTGGCTTGTCTTCAGTCGGTGTTTCAACCCCCGTCTGTAGGCTTTGCTTTCTTTGAAGGAGTATACTCTCTCCGCTTCCTTGAATTGACTCTTTTTCTTGAATAGCTTGTTTACCTTGGGGGGGATGAAAACTTGGAAAAGCTTCATTTCTGTTAGTTGTTATGGCTAGCGGTTGCAACGAATTTCGGCTTTCGTCAGTTGGGAAATTAGCTAGCTCCCCTTGACTGTTCTTTTCTTGCTCATTTAGTTCGAGGTTGGGGGGTTCTAATTCTTTGGCACTAGCGGGTTTTAGTATACCGCTGATGCCCAGGACGGTGGTTAGTAAACCCAAAATAAGGCGACTCTTATTTAACTCATCCTTGTCGGAAGAGAGAGTAACCCTACCCTTCTTATTTGGCAATGGTGGAAGGGAAGAACTGATCTGATTAGTAGTGGCAATCGGGGTGGCGGAAGTGGGTAAATGCATCATAGTACATCTGCTGTTTGAGCCGATAATCCCGGATTCGTTCGGCTTGAGGTCTTTGTGCTGTGTGAGTGCAGAATGAGGTTCAGCTTTAGCGGGGGAAGTCGATTGTTGCAAAGTATTTTTCATTGCCGCTCCTCCCCGTAGGCTGGAGTCACAGCAAAATTTAAACGGGCCATTCCTCCAGCTTCCAGTCGTACCAGGCGGGATTGACTATTGCTTTCAATGAAGTAAAGGTTGGGAGCTAAGGAGTATCCGGGTAAACTGCTTAAGTCCAGCGTGGCACTGCGATGACCGGCAATGACATTAGCCAGGGAGAACAGGCCATTGGCATCGGTGGTAATGCGATTGCCATCGTCCATGTAGATCACGGCATTGGGAACTCCTGGTTCACCGGGCTGCTGTTCACCATCAAAGTTTTTATCGACAAATACCCGCCCGACTAAAGTTCCGCAGTCGGATAAAATGCCTGGTCGAATTCGTACAAGATGGCTGGCAACATTACTTCGTCTTTCTTGAGCAACGTTTCTACCGTCACCACGGATGGCATCTGGTGTGACTACAGCGGCATAAAACAGGTTGAGATTGCCACCTGCCGGCAGTTCCAGATTGCTAGGAAAAGTAAAAGTAACAGTCCGCTTGGAACTGGTCACTTCTGGCTTGGCGACTGGGAGGTTAGCTCCCCTTTCATCGCTGATGGTGGCTTCAACGGATTCCGACAAAAACCGCAAACCTAGGGGTAGTCTATCAGTCACGATTAAATCTCTGGCTGCGACTGTACCCGTATTTCTGAGCTGCAGACGGTAAATAACTGTGTCACCAGGTTCTGCCGCTGCACGATCTGCTGTTTTAATCAGCTCTAAACTCGCTTGAGCGGCAAATATTTCTGTTTCGTTGGAATCAACTGTACCATCACCGGGCAGATTACTGCCTGAGGCAGAGGCTGAATTAGTAATTCGAGTTTGGGCAAGTACTGGTAAGTTTCCAGTCAAGAAGAAAGCGGTAAAAAGCAAGCTAAAGAGCTGCTTGTTACTGCCTAACTTTGGTTTTGAAAGTTTGATCACGAGGTAGCACCATGGAATGCACTCTGGTCACTGAAAGGTTGACGGACAAGCTCTTCCGTAGAAAACGGCTTTACTTGTCTGTCTTGTGTAGATTCCCTGATGACCCAACAGAGATGCTAGCAAAATTTTTGGTCAGAGCAAATGAATTAATCTGTTTTCGTCAAAAAAATATAGACGCTTCTGGAGCTAGCAGCTAGAGGTCAATGCTAACAGTTATCATCTAGTTTCGGTCATTCTCGCTAAAAACAATGATTTTTCGTGTTTAGCTCCATTTTTAGGATTTAAGCACTGAAGTATACGACAATTTTTTTTGTTGAATATATGCACTGCTAGAAATACCCTTGTTGGCTAATGTAAACTTGAGCTACCTTAATAGAAGTGACCTAAATCACATTAGTACTTTGCTGTAGAAAAATTGTGATTATAATCCTTAATTACGAAGATTTCTGTAACTAGAGAGCAGAAATCTTCTCTAAATTAATGTATGTTAACACGCCTATTTAAAAATTTTAGTTAGAAATTAATCTATCAGTAGTTGCCTTCAGCTAGAGGCAGATGATCTTAAAACTTACTAACTATCTGCCTTTTTCAAATTTAGGTATTTTCTATCACACTAATCAGTACTTACCAGAATCTCAATTGCTCATGCTCATTGATGGCAAAGTTCAATGAGCAATTTTTAACTAGAAAAGGAATTAGTCTAAATTCCTTCGACTTCTGCCACTATCAAGAGGGTTTTGAGCAAGGAATCAGGGTTAAGACTAATTGAATCAATGCCTTGTTCTACTAGAAACCTGGCAAACTCTGGATAATCACTGGGCGCTTGACCACAGATGCCAATCTTACGACCTTTTTCTTTCGCAATTTCAATTACCATTTTTACCATCCGCTTAACGGCTTGATTACGCTCATCAAAGATGTGAGCAACTAAAGCAGAGTCACGGTCTAAACCCAAAGTTAACTGGGTTAAATCATTGGAACCAATGGAAAATCCGTCAAATACTTCACTAAATTCATCTGCCAAAATTACGTTACTAGGCAACTCACACATTACATAGACTTGTAAGCCATCTACACCTCTTTTTAGCCCATTTTTTGCCATTTCTGCTAGTACTTGATTGCCTTCTTCTGGAGTACGGCAAAAGGGAATCATCGGGATAACATTCTTTAAGCCTTTACTACCTCTCACTCGCTTAATTGCCTGACATTCTAAAGCAAAAGCCTCCCGGTATATTTCATCATAGTAACGAGATGCGCCACGCCAACCTAGCATGGGATTTTCTTCCTTTGGTTCAAACTGTTTGCCCCCCAGGAGATTGGCATATTCATTACTCTTAAAGTCAGACATGCGGACAATCACTGGCTTAGGATAAAAAGCAGCGGCGATCATGGCAATACCGCGAGATAATCTATCAACAAAAAACTTGGGTTTGTCTTTGTAGAGTTTTGTCTTCTCAGCAATTTTGGCTTTAACGGATTCATCCTCTAGTTGGTCGTAGTGCAGTAGGGCCAAGGGATGTATTTCTATATTGTTGGCAATAATAAATTCTAAGCGAGCTAAACCAACACCATCACAAGGAATCGCCGCTAAACTAAATGCTTGTTCCGGGTTACCCACATTCATCAAAATTTGGGTGCGAGTGCGGGGTAGGTTGGTCAAGGTTGTCTCTTGCACATCAAAGGGCAATAAACCTTTGTAAACTAGTCCTTCCTCTCCTTCAGCACAGGAAATGGTTACATCTTGACCAGTCTTTAAAACTTCCGTCGCATTAGTGCAACCGACTATGGCGGGAATACCCATTTCCCGTGCAATAATAGCAGCATGGCAAGTACGCCCTCCTTGGTTTGTGACAATGGCGCTAGCTTTTTTCATGATTGGTTCCCAATCTGGGTCAGTACGATTGGTGACTAAGACGTACCCAGGGCGGAACAAATTAATTTGACCAGCATCCATAATTACATGAGCAGTACCGGAATTAATTGCTGCCCCAACACTGCGGCCAGTAGCGAGAATTTCACTACGTTCTTTCAGTTGATAACTTTTAAGAATATTGCCTGATTTTTGGGATTGTACCGTTTCTGGACGGGCTTGGACAATAAATAATTCGCCGTTAATACCATCTTTAGCCCACTCAATATCCATGGGGGTGTAGAGATTGCGGACTGTGGAGTAATGCTCTTCAATTTGTACAGCCCACTTGGCTAATTGTAAAATCTCTTTGTCTGTGAGGCAAAACTTATTACGTTCTGAGGGGGCTACCCGCACGTTTTTAGTTAGCCGAGAACCACCCTCATCATAAATCATTTCGATTTCTTTACTGCCCAATCTTTTCTGCAAAATTGGTTTAAATCCAGCTTTAAGAGTTGGTTTAAAAACTAGGTATTCATCGGGGTTAACGGCACCTTGGACAACGTTTTCTCCTAAACCGTAGGCGGCGGTAATTAAGGCAGCATTTTTAAAGCCAGATTCGGGGTCAATAGAAAACATGACACCAGAGCAGGCTAAATCGGAGCGTACCATTTTCTGGATACCGACAGAAAGGGCAACGTCGAAATGGTCAAAGCCATTGTGCTGGCGATAGGAGATGGCCCTATCGGTAAATAGGGAGGCAAAGCACTTATGGGTAAATTCCAAAACGCCTTTGAAACTGTTGACATTTAGGTAGGTTTCCTGTTGACCTGCAAAGCTAGCATCGGGTAAATCTTCAGCGGTGGCGGAAGAACGGACTGCAACGTCTGTATCTTCCCCGTAGCGATCGCATAATTGCTGGTAAGCTTGACCAATAGCTGCTTCTAGTTCGGCGGGAAAGTACATACTGAGAATTAGTCTTCTGGCTTGTTTGCCATGCCGCTGAAGGTTACTGACATCATCAACATCCAAGTCAGCAAACAGGGAACGCAATTTTTCTTCTAAATCTGCTTTTTCAATAAAGTAGCGGTAGCTATAGGCGGTAATAGCAAAACCATTGGGAATGTTGATTCCCTTGGGTTTGAGTTGTTGAATCATTTCGCCCAAGGAAGCGTTTTTGCCACCTACTAGCCCAATATCGGCAATTCCTACTTCTTCAAACCAGAGTACAAAAGATTGTTCTTGGGTTGGAGAAGAGTCTGCTTGAGTGAGTTTAACCATAAGTTTTGCCTCCTGCTTATGGTTTTAGTTTAAACGGCAAGAAGGCTCAGATTTATACAAACTTCACTTCAACTTCATTGATTCTTTAAAAAAAGACTATTTTAAGACTAGTATCAAGTGATACTTTAGAGAGGCAAGAAAAATTGAAGGAACATTAGAGCTAAGGTTCAATTACCAAAATTTATCCAGCTAACAGCGATTTTTTAAAGCTTAATAGTGCCTCTACAAAAGCAACAAAACAGATTCTTTTTGCGCAAAAACGATTTGCTAGCTGGGTAAATATTACGGTCAGAAATTTATTCGAGGGCAGCAACCGATGATGGAACCTATTTTAGGGACAGTAGGTAACTATACTCCTGTCGTAGGTATGGTAGATACTGACATCCTTCTCAGTAGAGGTGGCATAATTAACTCCTCTGTAATGTCTGTCAATAATGCTATTTATGGTACTGGACAGAACTACATCAATAATGTTATTTACGGTACTAATCAGGACGACTTAATTGTTACTGGAAATAGTAACGACACGATCTTTACCGCCGAAGGAAATAACCATGTTGCCAGTGGTGGAGGTAACGACACTATCTACACAGGTTCTGGTAATGATTATATCAATGCCGGAACCGGCATCAATACTGTTTGGCTAGCTGGCGGTGATGATACAGTTGCTCTAGAATTTGCTGGCATCACTACTATCAACAATTTTAATGTCAATCAAACCAAGATTGACTTGCTAGGAATTGAGGCAAGTTCAGCCACACTGATTCAGGATGGTCAAGATACATTAGTTGGTTTACCTCATCTCGCAATCTTAGCCAGAATCAAATTCGTAGATGTCAACACTGTAGCAGCTAATTCAGTAGATATTTTTGGGGCGGAGGTTGGCATTTTTACGGCTTAACTATTTGAGAAAGCGCTTGAATTAGCATTTCATTTTGCTCAGGAGTACCAATGGTAATGCGCAACTTATCAGACAAACGTGGCTGACTAAAGTAGCGGACTAATATTCCTTGGTTTTTGAGCAATTGATAAAGGGATTCTGCATTATCTAAATCTGATTTCTCTAGAAAATCTTCTAATACGCCTGCTAGCAGAAAGTTAGCCTGGGATGGCCAAATATGAAAACCTAACTCTTGCAAAATGGCAGTCATTCGAGTGCGTTCTTTCTTTACCTTTTGCACATTGTCGTTTTTGTGATTTTGGTCTGCTATGGCTGCTGCACCAACAGCACAGGCAACAGCATCCACGTTATAACTGTCTTTGACTTTAATTAGCCCTGATAATAGGGTTGGGTTAGCGATGCCGAAGCCTAATCTTAATCCTGCTAGGGAGTAACCCTTAGAAAGGGTTCTCAGGATAATTACATTTTCGTGTTTGTTGACTAATTCTAAGGCGTTAGTTTCAGCAAAATCTGTGTAAGCTTCATCTATAACTAGTACACCCGATAGTTGGCTTGCTAGTTTATCTAATATTTCTATCGGTACTAATGTGCCAGAGGGACTGTTGGGAGAAGCAATAAAAGTTACTGCCCCTTGGGCGGCGATTAGCTGTTCAATTGGTAGACTGTAGTCTTCTTGATAGGGAACTTCAACAGTTTCTGCATCCTGGATTTGGGCAAGAGTACGGTACAGAACGTAAGTTGGCATGGGATAAACTACTTTTCGCCCTGGTTCAGTACAGGCACGGATAATCATAGTTAAAAGGTCATCGCTACCGTTACCCGCTAAAATCCAGTCAGTGGGTACACCTAAAATTTGACTAGCTGCTTGGCAAAAAGCATTGGCCATGGGGTGAGGATAGCGGCGCAGTAGTTCTCCTTCTAGTTCGTGCAGTACTTGTAAGGCTTGGGGTGAGGGAGGATAGGGATTTTCGTTGGTGTTTAATTTAATGACTTTTGTGCCTGGGGAAGGCTGTTCACCGGGAACGTAAGCGGATAAGTTGTTAACGTTGGGGCGGAAGTAGGTCATGAAATTAATGATCTAATAAGGAGGTAGTGGTAAATAATACAGGATTTAGAATACAGGAGTCTCATCGTCTGAAGTGTTGAACCTATGGTGACAATTATGGATCAAGGAGTAATGATGAATAAGATATCCCTGAAGGTTTCACGATATTATGGGCTTAAGCTCTGCTCAATTGGATGAAATTAGTTCGTGAAAATAGAATTTATTTTTCCTGATGAATTGCTAACAACCTTAGAACAAGAACCTGAGGATGTTCGTGAGAAAATTTTACTCTACACCTTAGGGTATTTATATGAATCTGGTAGCATTTCAGGTGGATTGGCTGCTAAGGTGATGGGTTGTGAGCGTTGGGAATTTTACCAGTTGCTCTCAGAATCAGGGTTTTCTGTAATCGATTATCCAGATGAGGAGTTAGATCGAGAAGCAGAGGTGAGTAAGGTTTGGTATAAACAGGGGCAAAATTATTGAAGGTAGTTGTTAATAGTACACCGCTGATTGCACTATCTATTACAGGTTATCTCTTTCTACTTAATAGGCTATTTGAACAAGTTTTTGTGCCAGTCTCTGTATATGAAGAGGTAGTAGGTCAAGGGGAGAATCGCCCTGGTGCAGAGGCCGTTGCTCAAGCTAATTGGTTGACAATTGTTAATCCTCAACGAACATCTCCTTTACCTGATAAGTTATTACTTATTGATAGAGGTGAACAAGATGTAATCCTACTGGCTCAAGCAATTGAGACAGATTGGGTTTTGATTGATGAGAAATTAGCTCGTCGTATTGCTAGAGAGCTAGGTTTTCAGGTTAAAGGAACTTTAGGAGTTTTGTTAATTGCTTATCGAGTTGGCCTGATTTCTAAAGAACAAGCCATTAGGGCTGTACAGAGTTTGGCTGGTAGTTCAGTTCGTCTGAGTCCGCGTTTGCTAGAATGGTTTGTTAGCGAAGTGGATAGAGGATGAGGCTTTGGGGCAAAGTAAATTAACTATCGGCAAACTTTAGCTAATGTTACTCAGGTAAGTAAATTAATTCTCAATCTATTTTTCACCGTTTAATTAACCACATTTTTATGTAAAAGTCAATCATAACTTACAATAATTTAAATGTGATTAATGCTTTGCCAGGTGGGAACAATAAAGGAAAGGGAGTTTTCCATACTCTCTCTAGAGGAAAAATTTTGTCTTACTCGATTTTCGATGTCTAACTTTAAAAACTCTATACTACCAGACAGCATATTAGAAACAGTAACAACTCTCAGTGACTACCCCTAAGCCTTACACAACTACAAAACTTGGCAAATTTTATCTTGGAAAGTCTGAAGAACTTCTGAAGGGCGATTTGGGATGCTCACTAGAAGGCAAAGTACAGCTTTTATTTACTTCTCCGCCCTTCCCACTGAACCAAAAGAAACGATATGGAAATTTCAAAGGAGAAGATTATTTGAAATGGTTTACTGAGCTAGCACCTGTTTTCTCACGTCTTTTAAAACCCAATGGTTCTATAGTTATTGAGTTAGGCAATGCTTGGGAGTCGGGGCGTCCTGTTCAATCTCTGCTTCCTTTGCAAGCTTTACTAGGTTTCGTCTCTCACCAAGATGCAGGACTTCGGCTTTGCCAACAGTTTATCTGTCACAATCCAGCCCGTTTACCGTCACCAGTCCAATGGGTTAATAAAGAACGTTGTCGGGTAACGGACAGTCACACTCAACTGTGGTGGATGGCAACTAGTGATTATCCCAAAGCCAACAATCGTAAAGTTTTGAGACCTTACAGCAAGAAGATGCGAAAGCTTTTAGAGCGTGGCAAGTACAATGCAGGAAAACGTCCTTCTGGTCACAAAATTGGAGAACGTTCTTTTCTTACAGACAACGGTGGATCCATACCTCAAAACGTACTAGAGATAGAGCCAATCAATCCAGAAGAAGAAGTCCGTCTTCCAAGAAGCACATTTAGTTTCTCAAACACAACTTCTAGTGATTACTTCCATACTCAGTGTAAGGATAGAGAAATCAAGCCTCATCCAGCAAGAATGGAGCCTCGACTGGCTGATTTCTTCATTCAGTTTTTGACCGATCCTGGTGATTTGGTGCTAGATCCATTTGCTGGCTCAAATGTAACTGGCTATGTAGCAGAGTGTACTGGTCGTAAGTGGATCAGTATTGAAGCAGCACAAGAGTATGCTGTTCAATCCTGTATTCGTTTTGAGAATCTTGAACCTAATAAAGTCAAAGACTCCTCTGGTTCAGAATAAACTGAATCTAGAGAAACTTTTTTACTCAATATGAACAGTTTGTTTAACATTTAATTCCTTTTCAATCGCTTGAGCTAAAAGAATCAGACATGTCTGATTCGATATAGTCTTTAATCTTTATATAAAGGATTTACATATTATGGGTATCACAAAAAAAGTTCAGCAAATTGCATCTATTGATATTTTTGCTGAGACGAAGAAAAAAGATTTATTTGTTGGTCGTCCATTTTATTTTGACTATGAATATGTGCGTTTACTGGTTTGTGATGGATGGAAACATCAAGCTGGTGGCATTCCGTTAGGTTGTTTTCTGTTATGCTTCTATGACAATGAAGCAGATGAAGATATTCAAGAAGCAGTGCTTCTACGTGCGTTGGCTCCAACCAAGCTACCAACGGACAATTCAGTTATCCAGGCAATGGTGGAATATTACAAAGATGATCTAAAAATGAAAGGCAAAGATACAGATCTAGATCCTGAAACACGCTACGAATTTAGTTTCTCTGGTCTAGAGTGTCGTGCCCTAGGAACATTTTATAAAGATAAAGCTGGTAGTACTTGTTTTGGAGCTGATGTAGAAAATTTTTTCAGTGCCCATAACTATAGTTGTTATAAGCCAACGGGTCAAGTTCTTGAAATGATTGTCAATTTCCGGGATGGAACAATTATTCCGGGAAATAAGACTGATGTTCGTATTGGTAGAATTCGATATTCGTCTAGCAGACGTTTCCAGGAACAAGAAAAAGAAGAAGTACCTTTTTATGTCTCTCCTACTGACTTTCTTGGCAAACGAACAGCTCTCTTTGGAATGACCCGCACAGGAAAGTCTAACAGTGTCAAGAAGATTGTTCAGGCCACAGTTGAGATTAATAAAGTTGTCCCTAAAAACTACAATGCTAAAAATGATGTCAATCCTACTGAACCTTTTACTGATGACGGTGTACCTAAGCAGTCGGTAGGTCAGCTTATTTTTGATATTAATGGTGAGTATGCTAACCCTAACCTTCAAGACGAGGGAACTGCGATATCAGAAATTTACAAGGATGAAGTAACCCGATTTAGCACAATTGATAAACCTGGCTTCAAAATTATGAAGGTTAACTTTTATCGAGAGGTCGAAGCAGGTTTTGACATTATCAGATTTGATTTGCAGGATGATAAAGCTGATTTTGTCAAGAATTTCAGAGATGTAAGCTGGGAAGTACCAGAAGATCTTAAAGATGATTTTTCCTTTAAAACTCGTTATGAAAGGCGCATAGCAGTTTATAAATGCTGCCTTTATCGTGCAGGCTATCCTGTTAGTAGTAAAGACAAAACTGTTAAATTCAAAGGAGACAAGACTCTAAACGAAATAATTGAGATAGACGATCCGAGTAAAGGAATTTCACTTGATGATGCATCTATATGGTGGGAAAAGGTCTATGACTTAATGGGGAATAATCATCAGTTCTTTACCGATTATCTACAAAAAAAGAAACATCCTTGGGCTGATAATGATCTAATGTCATTACTGGTTATGTTAACGAGACGTCAGAAACCCGGTGATAGTGTAAATTGTGGTGGATACAAGCGTTTACTACGCTCACATAACAAACATACCAATTCTGTTGACAAACCATACTCACAAGAAATTATTGCTTTGCTTCGTGCAGGCAAAATAATTATTGTTGACCTTTCGCAGGGAGATCCAAGTATTCAAACTCTTTACTCAGAAAAGATTTGCCAGCATATCTTCTCTGATTCAATGGTTCGCTTTATCGGAAATCAGCCCAACAACTTTATCCAGCTTTATTTTGAAGAAGCCCATAATCTTTTTCCACGCAAAGAAGACAAAGACCTTTCTCAAATCTATAATCGCCTTGCTAAAGAAGGTGCAAAGTTAAATCTCGGTATTATCTATGCAACCCAAGAAGTTAGCTCAATTTCATCTAACATTCTAAAAAATACACAAAACTGGTTCGTGGCACACCTGAATAATCAGGATGAACTGCGTGAAGTTGCTAAATTTTATGGCTATGACGACTTTACAAAAAGCCTATCCCGATTCAGTGCAGCTAATGATAAAGGTTTCATTCGGATAAAGACATACTCAAATCCCTTTATTGTTCCTGTACAGGTTAATCGATTTCCAGATGCAACAACTTCTGGAAAATGATTTTTTCCTAAATCTGTAAATAAAATTTATCAAAATCAGTCACAGTTAGAGGCTTTTTGAAATGGCTTACATCAGTAGACATGGTCGCCGTCCTATGGAAATGGCGAGTAAAATTAACCAGTCTCATATCATTCATCAAGCAGAAGTTCAGGATTTTCTCAAGCGTTGTAATTTACCTCAAGCTGCTGATGAGTCTGTGATCACAAAGCAGGTAGTTCCTATTGAAGTTCCAGATAAATCACCTACAGACTATATCATCACTATTGATGGAGGTTTTACAGAGGCAGAGATTCGTAAAGAAACTCCAGCAAGTTCTTTAACTTTCTACAACTTCGGTGCACTATTTTTTCAATCCAGTGTTCTGGAAGGTTTGAAGCAGCTTCCCTTCATATTGCCAGAAGATATGAAGAAGCTAAGAGATATGCAGCGTGCTAGACCTTTTACCTTACCTACCCGTAACATTTCCCTGGATGGTCTAACCTTGACTCACTCAGTTCGATTAGCTATTTACGAGTTTTTTACCAAAAGTCAAGTTGATGATGATCCACCTCTAATTAAGGCCTTACGCTGGCTACTATTTGAAGAATATAACACTAGCAAACCGCCGCAAGCATATAACTTATCAAGTTGTCCACACTGTAAAACTACCAAAATCCCTATTCAACCCAACGAAAGCGATAGGTTTAATTGTCCGTGTTGTGAGGGTGAACTTTTCCTGACAGATGTTTTCCGTCTCCACGAGAGAGTTGATGATGAACTAGGTGCAGGGGGTATTATCAGCCCTGTCATTGGTCTTTTAGAGCAAATGTTCTTAGTTCATATTATTAAAATTATCTGGGAAAACAGGTCATCATCTCTCAACTTAGATAAAGTGCTGTTTGTCAAAGATGGGCCGCTAGCATTTTTTGATGTAACAGCTAATATGCATAAACCGATGCAAGCATTAGTTAGTTTTTTGATGAAGCAACCAGTCTCAGATGGTAGTGACAGATTAGGAGTTCTCCACTTAGTTGGAGTAGAAAAATCTGGTGCTTTCGTAGATCATGCTGAGCAAATTCGTGAGCAGATTCCGCGAGGATATGCTCTCATTCCCAATAATAAATACATCTATCGCTATATCGTGCCTGGAAATGAGAATACACAAGATGCCTATGGCTCTACCAGTTACTACAGTAGAAAAATTATTTATAAAGCTCTCGATGAAAATATATATGTCCTGACTTTGCCTACAGCAGAAGCTTATCTTGAACCCAAGTTGTCTGATCTATTTAATGCTTCAAACTGCTTGTATCACGTTAGCCGCTTGAAATGTCATATGTACGACAATGCATTGGTTCCAGTAGCCCTTGTCAACAAACTTGTTTCTCTAGCAGATCATCCAAGTAAAAAGATTCTCAGTGTATTTGCTAAGGATAGTATGACATAAGTTTTTGTCATAGCTTATTGTCAAATTTAAGCAGTCGAGCGATCACTCACATTTTCATACTTTAGATAAACCTTAACCCTACTTTCGGATCACATCTCAAATGAGCCAAACCTGAGTGAGCAACAAAATGCTTACTCAAGTTCAGTCATAGATACCTATTTTCCTCGCTTTACTCTATATGCCTAAATCACAATAGGCACATACCCTTTCTCCTTGGTCACTAATTCTGATTAGCTTTCTGTTGATTGCATTCTTTCTTCACCAGATGACTGATGTGGCTTAACTTCCGATTTGGGGATAATTACCGACTCTGCTTTCTCCCCCTCATCTAGTCTCTTGGCAATCTCCATAATTGTATCGGCGATCGCCACCGGAATTCTCACCGCCTTAGTTTCACCTAAATTCCACTTTGGCTTTCTACCACTGTTTTCTCGATAACCACCACGGGGCATATTTAACCTCCTAATCTGAAATAGTACGTTTTCTCAAAATACTACTATCTCACATCTTTGGCAAAGTCAGAGCTTGTAAAACTTAAATATTTGTTGATTTTATGAGTAAATTAGCCAATTCCGAAGATTTTCATCTTTAATTTTCGTTATTGCCAGAGATTTTACAATTCTCAACTCAAGAACTAAACGCTTTGCTTAATTGATTACTTAGTCCATCTTAACAACGCTTAACAAAAAGCAGGCTTAAGATGGGAATTTTCAAGATACAAAATGTAAAAGTTTTTCATAAATAAGAAATATATTTTGTTTAACCTTGGACTTTTAAAACCACTAAATGCACCTAAACATTCATCCTGGTTTTTAAGCCAGTAACTTTTCTCCCTCCTCTTGAATATAGACAATGATTTGCCAAAACACATCATCATAGGTCTTACCAGTCATTTTAAGCAATCGGCAATTAGTTAGATAGCAAAATTCATACTACTGATAGATTAAATGCTATTTAGATTAAGCTTATGCTTAGAGTGTATGCTCTCAAATGACCAGCAACTCATTAATGAGCAGAAGGAGAAAGAAAGTTATGTGAATGCGCAAACCCATTTAAGCTTAGAAAAAGGACAACGATAACAATGACCAGTCGAAATTTATCTACTTCTCCCCTAACTAAAAAAGTGGGAGTTTATTTAGGAGCGATTACTTTAGGTTTAACTTCTTTGTTGCTACCGGCTTGTACTCAGGTTAGTGATAATGAAGAGATCCAAGAGGGAAAAACTAACATTACCACTGAAGATGTGGCCGAAGATACCGCAAAGCTAAGCGGTAAGTTAGTTACGGTGAGAAGTGAAGTAGGAGAAAAAGTAGGAAACTCAGGTTTTATCCTTGAAAACGAGGAAGGGGAGTCCATTTTAGTTATTAACTCTACAGGTGCGACCTTTGGACTCCCTGAAGGGGATATGCCTATTCAAGCAACAGGTGAAGTTGCGCAGTTAGTTATTGCTGATGTCGAGAATAAATACGGCCTAGACTTAGAAGATGAGCTGTATGTAGACTACGAAGATAAACCAGCAATTATCGCTCGTTCCTTAGCACTTGCTCCGAGTCCTGGAGATATATACGAAGCTCCCCAAGGATACTTTGATAAAGTCATCGCTATAGAAGGTGACGTAAGAAATATTTATTCTCCTAGTTCCCTTACTTTATTTGAAGATGGCTGGGTAGACGATATCGGAGTATTAGTTATCGGAATTGATGATAACCTTAAAGCGGAAGATAGTGCAGTTCAAGAAGGTGAAAGAGTAACAATAACTGGTGTAGCACGCCAGTTTGATCCTAAACTGCTCCAAGACTCTGACTTAGGGTGGGACGAAGCCAAGATTAAAGAGTTTGGAAGTAGGTATACAAACAGACCATTAATTGTGGCTGAAGAAATTTACCCATCGGCTGTTGACAATAAGTAAGCAAGCCCATTTAATTAGAGCTGCTTAAACTCCTTTAAAAGAGTTAGTAGCCCTACAATTTGTTGAATATTTTCTAAGGAAAAGAAATGTTAGAGAAAGAAAACTTAGCTCCAAGAACAGGTTCCTACAAACGCGCTGTTGGTGTTTTCAAAAGGCGTGAAGATTTAGAAGGTGCAATCCGTGCTCTCAAAGACGCAAACTTTGACATGGATAGAGTCTCCCTCTTAGCACGCAATGTTGAAGATGTTGAAGGTGCCAAGGAAATCACCGAGACAGAAGGAAATGAAGCTAAAGAAGGAGCTGGTATTGGTGCTACCACAGGTACAGTCCTTGGTGGTTTGGGAGGATTCTTAATTGGTGTAGGTTTACTAGCTATTCCTGGCGTTGGTCCAATACTAGCAGCTGGTGCAGAGATATCTGCTTTAGCATCTACCCTAGCAGGAGCAGGAATTGGTGCCGCCACAGGTGGTATCATCGGAGCTTTAATAGGTTTAGGTATTCCTGAAGAAAAAGCCAAAATCTACGAAAATCGAGTTAAAGCAGGTGACTATCTACTAATGGTCAGCGGTACTGACGAAGACATGCGCCGTGTACAGTCAATTATGGGCGATCGCCATGTTGAAGAATTTGAAATCTTCGAGGCCCCTGATCAGGTAGCAACCGAGCCTGTAGAGACTGTTAAACCTGTTGGTCGGGTTGAGCAAGTTGCAGTAGCTAAAGAGCCAGTTCGCACAGCGAAAAGAGTTGAAGTTAAAGAAGAAATTGTTGAAGCTCACGACTTAACAGGCGATGGTGAGCCAGAAGTAATTGTTGTTGAGGAACAACACAAAAAAATCCGGTAATCTCACAGCAAATCCTGCCTAAAGTATAGTATTTAGACAGGTACTCAGAGAAACTTAAAACGGTGAGTGTTAGTTATCAGTTATTACACTGTTTACTGAACAAACTCACCTTCTTTACTTTTCTTAACCTTTCACCCCTTCTACTTCTGCCACTATTAACAGTGTCTTCAGCAAGGAATCTGGATTTAAACTTATTGAATCAATCCCTTGTTCTACTAAGAACTTAGCAAACTCAGGATAGTCACTAGGCGCTTGACCACAAATACCAATCTTGCGATTATTTCTCTTAGCTTTGGTAATGACCATCTGCACCATTTCCTTAACACCTTCGTTGCGTTCATCAAAGATGTGAGCAACTAGAGCAGAATCTCGGTCAAGACCTAAAGTTAACTGAGTTAGGTCATTAGAACCAATCGAAAAACCATCGAATACCTCACTAAACTGGTCTGCCAAAATTACGTTATTAGGTATCTCACACATCACATAAACTTGCAGACCATTTTCTCCACGTTTGAGGTCATGTTTTTCCATTTCAGCTAACACCTTGCGTCCCTCATCAGGAGTTCGACAGAAAGGAATCATCGGAATAACATTAGTTAAACCCATTTCATCTCGTACCCGCTTCAGGGCCTTGCATTCTAAACCGTAGGCTTCTCGGTATTTCTGATCGTAGTAACGAGAAGCACCCCGCCAACCAATCATGGGGTTTTCTTCTTTTGGCTCAAACTGTTTACCCCCTAGTAAGTTGGCATACTCATTACTCTTAAAATCCGACATCCGTACTACTACCGGGTTAGGATAAAAAGCCGCCGCAATCATGCCAATGCCATGAGCAAGCTTATCTACAAAGAAGTCCGGTTTATGAGGATAAAGGGCTGTCAGTTTAGCAATTTCTCGCTTAACTGAAGGGTCTTCTAACTCTTCAAAGTGAATCAAAGCTAAGGGGTGTGCCTTAATATGATTAGCAATAATAAACTCAAACCGGGCTAAACCAACACCATCACAGGGAATAGCTGATAAACCAAAAGCTTCTTCTGGGTTACCCACATTCATTAAAATTTTAGTGCGGGTGCGAGGTAAGTTTTCTAGTTGAGTTTCTTGCACTTCAAAAGGTACTAAACCAGCGTAAACCCTTCCTTCTTCCCCCTCGGCACAAGATACAGTTACTTCCTGGCCATTAGTTAAAATACCAGTAGCATTATTACAACCAACAATTGCCGGGATACCCATTTCACGGGCAATAATTGCCGCATGACAGGTGCGTCCTCCTTGGTTGGTAACAATTGCACTAGCCTTTTTCATGATTGGTTCCCAGTCGGGGTCAGTTTTATTGGTTACTAGAACTTCACCCGCTGCAAACTCTTCAATTTTGTGGACATCAAGAATTACTTTTGCCTTACCCTGACCAATCATTTCTCCGACAGCACGACCTCTTACTAAGACATCAGCTGTTCCTTGAAGTCGATAGTTGCGTAGAACACTCTTGGACTTCTGGGATTGTACTGTTTCTGGACGCGCTTGGACAATAAATAATTCACCCGTCAGACCGTCTTTTGCCCACTCAATGTCCATTGGTGTATAGCTACCCCGGACTTGGGAATAATGATCTTCGATGATACAAGCCCAGCGTGCCAGTTGCAAAATCTCGTCATCGCTAATGGCGTATTTTGTCCTTTCCGACTCTGGTACTGGTACGTTCTTAGTCAGCTTGCTACCGCCAAGATCGTAAATCATTTTGATTTCTTTGCTACCCAGGCGTTTTTCGAGAATGGGGCGGAATCCTTCCTTAAGGGTTGGTTTAAAGACAAAGTATTCGTCTGGGTTAACGGCACCTTGAACAACGTTTTCTCCTAAACCATAGGCTGCTGTGACCAGGGCCGCATTTTTAAAGCCTGTTTCTGTGTCTATGGAGAACATGACACCAGAGGATGCTAAGTCAGAACGTACCATTTTCTGTACACCGACAGAGAGGGCAACGTCAAAGTGGTCAAACCCTTTAACAGTACGATAGGAAATAGCCCGATCTGTAAAGATGGAGGCAAAACAGCGATGGCAAGCATCTATAACATCTTGCACACCGTAGACATTAAGATAAGTTTCCTGTTGACCAGCAAAACTAGCATCGGGTAAGTCTTCTGCAGTGGCGCTAGAACGAACGGCTACATCAACTGCTTGGCTTTCTCGTTTACACTTTTCTTGGTATTCCGGTTCAAAGCGATCGCATAATTGGGCATTATCACCATAGCGTTGGCAGAGTTGTTGATATGCCTCGGCGATCGCTTCTTGTAAATCTTGGGGGAAAGGTGTGTTCAGAATCAAGGAGCGAGCTTGCTTACCCCTTAGCCTTAAGTTACCAACATCTTCAACATCTAAGTCGGCAAATAGCTGACGCAACTTTTCTTCTAAACCTGCACCTTTGATAAAGTAGCGGTAGGCATCGGCTGTAGTGGCGAATCCTGTAGGAACGCTAACTCCTTTGGCATTGAGTTGCCTAATCATTTCACCGAGGGAGGCATTCTTACCGCCAACTAAACTAATGTCGGCAATTCCTACTTCTTCAAACCAGAGGACAAAAGCTTGTTCTTTGGAGACTTGGGAAAACTTGGCTTGAGTTGCTGTAACCATAAGTATTTACTCCTACTCCTGATTTCAGTCTAGCCCCAGCGAGTCTTGCAGATCTGCTAAGTAAGCATTTCTTCACGTGACGTACCTACACTTCTCTAACGAGTAAGTGTAGGCTTCTCGGCGACTCCTCTATGAGGACATTGACCGAGCTTTTAAGCCGTGCGCCCCACGGTCTTTTAGTCCTAAAAACTTCTTCATTTGTAGGCTGCATTTCTGCATTTAATGGGATTACACCTACTCTTGAGATTTTACCACATATCCGCTTCGTAATTCATCCCGACACCTCCCTATTGGCTAGTTGTGGGACTTTTTACGATTGAAGTTAAAAATTATTTAACTTCAGATTGTCAATCCTATGGTATTTTGGCTTTGTATTGCTTCATTGCTCAATGTCACCATCGCTACTGAACTATCAAGCCATTTAAGAAAGTCTATTAGGAAAGATCCGGAGGTGTGGGGATGGGGTGTTATTTAAAAATTTGCCAAATATGCCCTTTAAATGCTTATTAGTCTACTAGCAAATAGATAAGGAGTAATCTGCCAGAAGATTGTTGAGAGTAATTTCTTCGTCGAACACCCGGAGCAATTTGCAGAGGATGAAGTACGCAAATCGTGGTGAGGAATGAGCAGAGATGGATGCTTCGGTATTAGTAGTGGGAAACACTCAGTTTCTTAATGCATTTGTTTGCCAAATGCGCGAACTTGTCTCCGGTAGTGTGGATCAATCTTCTCAGACAGAAGAGGTTATATCTTTAATTAAAAGCAAACAACCTGATATTTTGATTTTGCAGGCTAACTTCCTAGAGAACTGTCAATTCTCTGTTCAAATACAAGAACGGAATCGCTTATCCTGGACATACTGCATTGCTGTCAAGGATTATTCAGAATCAATTGATGAAGATATTTCCTTAGAACATTCTTGGCAACTGACAGCCTCTGCTCAAGCCTTAGAAAGAGGGGCTGATGCGTACTTGCAGCTTAACATGAAAATGAACCAAGCAGAAATCCGTCTGCTCAAGGCACAAATTCATGCCGGGTTAAGAGGAGTTTACTTCCATCAAGAACAGATGCGCACCAATCACTTACTTTCTGCTATGGCGCTAGCTGATCCTTTAACGGAACTAAGCAATCGTCGGGCCATGGAATGGGAACTACCTCGGCAAATTAAAATGGCTCACCATCGAGACTCATCTTTGAGTTTAATTTTAGTAGATGTAGACTATTTTAAATCCATTAACGATACCTACGGCCATCAAGTTGGCGATCGCGTTCTCCAGTTGCTAGCAACTCGTTTACAGCACAATCTACGAGTTAAAGATACTGTCTTTCGCTATGGTGGAGAAGAGTTTGTGGTTCTTCTGAGCCAGACTGATTTAAGAGAAGCTTGTATAGTAGCCAGACGCTTATTGAAAGTAGTAAGTGAACAACCCTTTAACATTGACGGAAAATTGTTACTTAACCTGACAATTAGTCTCGGCATTGCCTCCCTAACTAACACAGATGATTGTACAGGAGAAAGTTTGTTGCGCCGTGCTGACTATAACCTCTTGTCTGCCAAAAGAAATGGTCGTAACCAAGTTTGTCATTTTTGACAATTTAGTTTAATTATTTGAAAACATTCTGCCACTGAGGTTCGCTGTTTCATGGCTTCAACTAAAGCTTCATAGGAGTCTTTGTTGTCTCCAATAATAGTTTCAGCTTGCCGAGTTGCCCATCTTTCTTTCTGTACAAACTCAGCCTCCTGACGACCCCATAAGCTCAAAGCTTCTCTTAATTTGTGTCTGTCTTCTCCTCCCCCTTCTACGTTACCGTAAGCGAGATTTTCTGCGGCGATTCCTGCCATCCAAACAGTACAAAATCGCTCTAAAGTTAATTGCATTTCTAATGGTGCCAGAACATTTGGCGAGAGTTTTTCTGTATCAAAAATAACGCCCCCTAAACCAGGTTGACCGTTTTTCAGGGCTTCCCAAGCAGTTAGGGTGTAACCTGTAATCGGGATACCTAGTAAGTAAGCCACCAGAAAATGTCCTGCTTCGTGGCGAATAATGCGATCGCGATGCCCAGGGGAAAAACCAGCAACCCAGTCTAGCAGGACAGTAACGCCTTTACCTTGAAAGCTTAAGGTATCGAGGGTAGCAATGCTCAAGATACCAACGGTAGTCAAAGCAGGAATTGCTGGAGATATATTTAACATCGGACCTAGCAAGATTGACATAGTCGTGCCAAAAATGCCAATGGCTATTAAGTTGAGAGCAGCTTGTTGCATTGATCTGTTTTATCCTTAAAACTATAAATTTGATAAAAAAACTTGTTTTAAACGAAAAAACTAATTAGTGACTTTGTTGCAGAATTCCTTGAACAAAGTGTTGTAATTGGTAGAAGTCCTGCCTTACGAGCCTTTCGTCAGAAAATCGGCAATTTGAGCTGATCTGCATTTAAGGCAATTCTTCTGGCTCAGTTGAACCATTTGATGCCGGAGTCTCTAAATCTCTCGCCTGATGAAAGGTTTTGAGGCTGTCAATATCCCCTACAAAGCGCCAATGCCAAGGTTCATAACTAATGCCTTGGGGGTTACCTTCAGGGAAAGATAACTCAAAGCTGTAGTAAGCTGCATTTTCTTCTAGCCACTTAAAGGCAGCAGTATTCTCGAACTCAGGACTGAGATTAGTTGCGGGTACGTTAGCATCCCCTATATCGACAGCGTAGCCGGTGTGATGCTCACTATAACCCGGGGGAGCGCTAACTTCTGCCCGTTTGCTAGCTACCTGTCCTCGTTCTGCCTTAACTTCAAAAAATAAATATTCTTGTTCTGTTAAAGAGCGAAAACCGGAAAGGGGTACTAGGGTAATACCATCTCGACTGGCTGCTGCTGACATGGCTTTAAACTTCTCAGTCGCTGCCCTACGGAGTCTGATTCTACCATCGAGGCTAATTGATCGCAGTTCTGAGGCTGGCGCTTCTTCGTAGGGTAGGTGTCCTAAGATGTTGTCCACCTCATCATTGTCAGTAGTTGAAGAGGTTTCTGTTGAAGTGCCATCTGCTGTCACCTGATTAGAAGAAGCAGAAGTTTGCCTAGTCTGGAACTGGGGTAGCAACAGGAAAGTAATAAGAGCGATTGCCCCTAACGCCAAAGGAGTGATAATAAGTAAGGGACGACTTAACCGCGAGGTCTTTTTGGCTTCTGGTGTATCCCGCAGTGCTGCTGGAATATCGTCTTCTGGGAGATTATCTGCTGGTGACACTGAAAATTTAGTTAGTTTTCCTAGGATACCCACTGATCACAATATACTCCTACACTGACTCTTCAACCTCCTCAATTAAGAGAATTACCCCCCGGCGTTCTTGTTGAAGCCCAATTAAGGGATTGTAGTTAATGCGACACTGGATAGTTCGACCCCGACGGTTAATTGCTTCGAGCAACATGCCCTGGCGATCCGCTGTGTTATTGAGGGAATTACGGATTGGCTCCCTCAATTGTTCAATAGGTAAGCCAATATCTAAAGCCAACAGTGATTTTCCTATGACTTCCTCCGCTCTCAATCCCCAGAGGTTTTCGGACTCATCATTCCAGGTGAGGATGTTGAATTGATCATCTACTACAATAACCCCAGCTTGCAAGCTAGCCAGGATGGATTTCAAGAAAGCATTTGCCTGGTTGAGTTCGCCGGTGCGTAGACGCAGTTCGTCGTTGATAGTTTGTAGTTCCTCGTTAGTAGATTGAAGTTCTTCGTTCATTGTCTCCAATTCCTCGTTGGTAGATTGTAGTTCTTCATTAGTAGTTTCTAATTCTTCGTTGGTAGACTGAAGTTCTTCGTTAGTAGTTTCTAATTCCTCGTTGCTCGATTGAAGTTCCTCGTTAGCCGTTTCTAACTCCTGGTTAGAGTGCTGGAGTTCTACCTGAAGTTGTTGGTAACGGCTGACATCTGTGAAAGAAATGCTTACCCCTAACAATTCACCGTTTTTGTCTTCTAAAGGGTTAAAGTAAACATCTAGGTACTGGTTGTCGCCCTCGCGCAGATGGCGTACTACATCTGTGATGATAATCAGACGGCGCTCGTTATAAACTCGGTCAATGGTGGAACGCAACTCTAGAGGACGATAAGAAATTTCCAAATCCTGTAGGGGACGGCCGAGATCGAGGAGATTGATGCCAAACATGGTGCGAGCAGGCTTGTTTGCCAAGACCAGAGTGCCATTGACATCGACAATTAGCTGAGGGATGGGAATTGCGTCAAAGGCTGTTTCTCTTAGTCGTACATGGCGTTCTAGATCATCGCTTACTTCTGGTTCAAAAAGCTGGGGAAGAATCAGCAGGCGCTGACGGCGATTTCTCCCAGGAACCCGGCGAAAAATACGGTGTTGCAGGCTGATGGGAGTAAAGATATTGGCATGGGTGAGCAGCATCTCCGCTTTACCCAGAAACAATAACCCAGTGTCTTTGATGGCAAAATGGAAGCGGTCGAGAATCCTTGCCTGAGTCTCAGCGTTGAAATACATGAGGGTATTACGACACACCAACAGGTCAAGGCGAGAAATGGGAGCATCTTGCACCAAATCGTGACGACCAAAAATCACGGCACGGCGCAAGTCAGCACGAAAGGTGTAGCGATCGCCTACTACTTCAAAAAATTGCTCCAGAACTGCAGGAGCAATAGACTCAACTTGTTTACTAGAGTAGGTGGCGTGGCGAGCCTGAGTTAGGGCTTCTTCGTCTACATCGGTGGCATAGATTTTAACCCGCTGGCGGAACTGCTCTCCCCCCAGCATTTCTGCCATGAGTATTGCCAAAGTGTAGGCTTCTTCCCCAGAGGCACAACCAGCACTCCAAATACGTATTTGCTCGTGCTCTGACTTTTCACTGAGAAAGCGGGAGAGAACCTGACTCTCTAGGTATTTCCAAGCACTCGCATCCCGGAAAAAACCAGTAACGTTAATTAAGATGGTATTGAAAAGAGGTAAGAATCCTTCCGGGTGAACTTGCAAGTAGTCCAGGTAATCGCTAAATTTTTC